>DATEWO010000177.1:0-3503 GCA_035257925.1 Propionibacteriaceae bacterium
GTGCCACGGTATCCACCACAGCGGCGACATTCTGATACTCCCGCTTTGTATCGGTATCGGACTCCAACCCGCCGCCTGGGATCGCATCGGTAGACCTACTCAACTTTGAGCACCGCCGTGTCTAGTTGATCACCAAATCACCACACCGCTACCCCGGCGGACCCGGGCTACAGCCCGGCCACGAACCGGTCTGCTCGGATCTGACCGAATCCCTGTCAGCACAATGTGCGGCCGATCATTCAGCGGAACCATGCACAGCTAAAGCTGAAAGTGGTGATCATCGCCGCAGACGTTGGTGTGCGATAGCCGACCCTCTAACGGCACTCCACTGATGAGGCTGGTGCGCAACCCGTCTCCGGGCAGCAGGGCCGCATCCGACGGGAAAAGCCTCTGTCGTTACTGTCACCTGTGAGGCTGGCATCCGAGCCGACCGATTGCCTCATTATCTAGGCCAAGATCATGAGCAGTATTCATATGACAACAGCGAGCCCCGGAACCACAGACACAATAAACCCGGACCCTGATGGACCACCATGAGGTCGATTGAGCCACGTCGTTCGATACTCGGGAAGTAGATCCTCGGCGCGCCGGTAAACGAAATCACGAGAGCCACTGGCGTCGAGTGACGTACCGTCGGCATTCAGCCTGGAAGCTCCTCGGCGTGAGAAAGCCCGGGCCGGGGCGCAATAGCCCACCAGCTCAGATATCCGGGCACAGGCACATCAGATCGCCTCGGCGAGCAGATGGCGCGCCGAACAGGGTCGCCGTGGTGCTGAGCACGACGGCGCCGATCTGGCCGTCGGCGGACAGCAGGGCGAAGGCGAACCTGGGCAGGTTCCTGTCATGGCCGACGACTCTGAGGCCGTCGAAGTCGTGCAGGAAAATGCCAACCCCATCCCCGCGATCCTGGGATCCGGGCTGAACTGGGCGACCACATCTGCGTGAGCGTTCTGCTGCCGCAGGATCGGTTCCTTCTGCCCGACCGGCTCGAAGGACCGCCTCTGTATGGGTCACCATGTCGGACACCGTGGAATGGACCGCCCCAGGCCCAAGCGGGCTGCGGTCATTGTCACCGACGGGCAGCAGCCGCCCCATTCCTGCCGCGGTGCTCGGTCGCCACGTCACCCGGCAGCGGATCTTTTCGCAGGAAGTCGGTCCTCGACATCCTGAGCGGGTCGAAGACGCGGTCGCGTGTACTCGGGCGGGGAGCTGCCGGAGATATTCTGGACGAGCTGGCCTGACGACGTTCGGTCCTGGCTGCTGGGGTCATGGGCGGCGCGTTGGAGGTGCCGGGTGCTGGACGACGAGAGAGAGGCGCTGCTGGCCGGCCCGTTGGGCGGGCTCCCCGTCGATGTGCTGCGAGTACTGTGCCGTGATGCTGTCACGCTCGATGTGCCGGCCGGTTCCGATCTGTTTCGGTCTGGCATGTTCGCGTTCGTTGTGGTTCGCGGCGTCGTCCGAGCCTATGTGGCGGACGCGAACGGTCGTCAGCTGACGATCCGCTACTGCCGGCACGGCGACGTGTTCGGCCTGCCAACACTGTTCACCCAGCGGGCGACCAACGTGTACCAGCAAGCGCTGACAGATTGTCGACTGCTCGTCCTGCGCCCAGCGACGCTGCAGTCTCTCGCTCGTACCGACGTCCGGGTCGCGGTCGCCCTGCTTGTGGAGGTGAGCGACCGGCTCGTGTTTTACATTCAGGAACTCGGTCCGTCCCCCTTGTCAACGGTTCGTCAGCGGGTAGCCAGGTGCCTGCTCGACGTCGCCGTCGATGAGCGTCGGGATGGCACGCTGGTGGCACGGTTGAGCCAGCAGGAGCTGGCCGGTCAGGTGGGCACGGTGCGGGAGGTCGTGGTCCGGGTACTTCGCGAGCTGCGCGACGCCGGCGTGGTGCGTACCGAACGGGACGAGATCGTCGTGCTGGATCCGGGTCACCTGTCTGCCGAGATCCCTCGGTAGCTGGTGGAACATAAGTTCCTCCGCGTCGGAACCGCAGTCGCAGACGGCGGCACATTCTGCCGAGAGTATCGAGGTTGTCAAGATCGGGTCCGTAACAAGAGGAGGCACGATGACAGCCGTCGGACTGAGCATGACGATCAACGGGGGAGCGGCTCCGATCGTGAGCACTTTCGGGGTTGTCAATCCCGCGACCGCAGATGTCTTCGCCCAGGCGCCGGCCTGCAGTCGGGGACAGCTCGACGAGGCGATGACCACCGCCCAGACCGCGTTTCGGACCTGGACGGCAGACGACAAGGAGCGGCGGGTCATCCTCGGGGAGATGGCCGATGCCTTGGAAGCGGCTGTGGACCGGCTCGCCCCGCTGCTGACCGCCGAACAGGGCAAGCCCCTGGACGACGCCCGCATGGAGGTCGGCGGCGCGGTGGCCTGGCTGCGCTACTACGCCGATCTGGAGAGCCCGCCCGAGATCGTGCAGGATGACGAGCACGGCTATGTCGAGGTGGTGCGCCGCCCGCTGGGTGTGGTCGCGGCCATCACCCCGTGGAACTTTCCAGTTGCGCTGGCGGCGTGGAAGGTCGCGCCGGCGCTGCGGGCGGGCAACACCATGGTCCTCAAGCCGTCCCCGTTCACCCCGCTGACCACTCTCGCGCTCGGTGAGATTTGGCGCGAAGTACTGCCGCCAGGGGTCCTCAACGTGCTCAGCGGACCGGACCCGCTGGGCGCCTGGATGACCGCACACCCTGTGCCGCGGAAGATCAGCTTCACCGGCTCGACGGCGACGGGGAGGAAGGTGGCGGTTGCCGCTGCGGAGGATGTCAAGCGGGTGACGCTCGAACTGGGCGGTAACGATCCGGCGATCGTGCTCGACGACGCCGACCCCGAGCAGATCGCCGACAGCCTGTTCTGGGCAGCGTTTGCCAACAACGGGCAGATCTGCTGCGACGTCAAACGCGTCTACGTCCATCAGCGCCGTCACGGCGACCTCGTCGCTGCTCTCGTTGCCCGGGCGAAGGCCGCGCGGGTGGGTGACGGCACACAACCTGATGTCCAACTGGGACCGATCAACAACCAACCACAGTTCGATCGGGTTAGCGAACTGGTCAGCGACGCGCTTACCCACGGAGCCGTGGCGGCGGCCGGCGGCAGCCCGCTGGACCGGCCCGGCTACTTTTTCGCACCCACCATCCTCACCGGGGTCGCCGACGGCACCAGGATCGTTGACGAGGAACAGTTCGGCCCGGCCCTACCGGTCATCCCCTACCGAGACCTCGATGAGGCAATTGAGCGGGCGAACGGAACAACCTATGGCCTGACCGCCTCGGTCTGGTCGCCTGACGTCGACCGCGCTTGGGGCATTGCCTCCAGACTGGATTGTGGCCAGGTCTCGGTGAACGTCCATGCCGCGATACGCCCTGACCTGCCCTTGAGCGGCCACAAATGGAGTGGGCTCGGTGTCGAGAACGGCCCCTGGGGTCTACACGGCTTCACTGACCTGGAGGTCCTGGCCCGCCCCGCCCGCTAGCCCACCCTCCTGCGGGCGCCGG
>DATEWO010000178.1:0-2720 GCA_035257925.1 Propionibacteriaceae bacterium
CCGACCGTTCTGCGGACGCCACTTAGCGGGCCTTGAGTTCTGCATCCGGCTGAATCATCGCGGGAGGATGAACGAAGCCCTGGTGGGATACGCACGCATATCAACACAGCGAACAAGACCTCACCGCTAGCGCGACCTAGAAGTGACATTTCCCGGCTAAGTGGCTGGGGCATGAGCACGGCGAGCTCACCCGACTCCGAAGATCATCATCCGCCAATCGCTGCAGGAGAACACCCGCCCGGGTCGCCGAGCGCGCGGTGCGAGAGTCCTTCCTATGCTGTGGTGGTGGATGCCCTTACGCCCAGGGCTGTAGGGCGGGACGGAGAGCTTGTCGCTGCTGCCGGATTTCTCGACGGGCTAGCCGTGGGTCCCGCGGCGCTCGTGTTTGTGGGGGAGCCCGGGATCGGCAAGACGACTTTGTGGCGGACGACAGTGGAGCTCGAACGATCGCGGGGCTGCCATGTGCTCACGGCGCAGCCCGCCGAAGCGGAGGCCCTACTGGCCTTTGGGGTGCTGGCGGACTTGGTGGAGCCGGTGTTCGAGTCGGTTGTCCCTCAGCTCCCGGAACCGCAGCGACATGGGCTGGCTGTTGCCCTGTTGCGGGAGGCACCAGGCCCTGATCCGCTTGATCCGCGTGCCGTTTCGACGGCGATGCTGTCGGTTCTGCGGCTCCTTGCAGCCAAAGGCCCGGTGCTGGTGGCTATCGACGATCTCCAGTGGATCGACCGTGCTTCGGCGCGGGTGCTGGAGTTTGTGGTACGCCGCCTCGACGGGCTGCCGGTGGGCGTGGTCGCCTGTGAGCGCAACAGCGACCACGGCACACGACTCGACCCGGGACGAGCTCTCCCCAGGGACCGCTACACGCGTCTTACGCTGGGGCCTCTCAGTCTCGGAGCGCTGCACCAGGTCTTGAAGCAACAACTGGGCCGGTCGTTCCCGCGTCGAACACTGGTCCGTCTCCAGGGCGAAAGTGGAGGGAACCCGTTCTTCGCGCTCGAGCTAGCCCGCAGTCTTCCCGAAGACGGGTCGACAGCGCAGGTCTTGACCCTGCCGGAAAATCTGCGCCGCCTGGTTGACAATCGCATAGCCGCTCTCCCGAAGCTGACTCAAGAAGTCTTATTGGCGGCGTCAGCCCTGCGCTCGCCGACGGTCGACGTTGTGATGTCGGCGACGCCTGGTCGCAGTGTCGAGTCATTGCGCGCGTTGGAGCGCGCCGCCGCGGCTGGAGTCATAAGTATTGACGGCGCGCGGATCCGCTTCACCCACCCGCTCTTCGCGGCCGGAGTGTATGCGTCCGCCCCGCCACAGGTGCGTCGCCTGGTACACCGCCGGTTGGCCCCGCTAGTGGAGGAGATTGAAGAGCGTGCGCGCCATCTGGCCCTTGGTGCGGAGGCGCCCGACGAAAGGCTTGCCGTCATTGTTGCTGAGGCGGCCGAACATGCCCGCCGGCGGGGTGCCCCGGAGGTTGGAGCCGAACTGCTCGAACACGCTGTGATCCTGACCCCAGAAGATCAGACCCTCGAAAGACAGCGGCGCAGCATCCAAGCGTCGGAATACCAGTTCCACGCCGGCGAGCTCCGCCGTGCGCGCCAGACAATGGAGGCGCTGCTGCCAGGGGTACCGGCAGGACCCGAACGCGCGAACGCGCTGCGGCTGTTGGGAGAGATCCGCTACCAAGGTGACAGTTTTGCCGAGGGGATTGGCCTGTTGGAAGACGCACTGAGGCACGTCGGCAAGGAGAGCAGTGTTGAGTCGGCGATCGAGCTCAGGCTGGCTTTCGGGACGCTCGCCATGGCCGATTATCCAGCCGCCCGCCGGCACGCTCATCGAGCGCTAGAGCTTGCCGAGCAGGTGGACGAGCCGACCTCGCTGGCCGAGGCACTGGCTTCAGTGGCAGTCCTCGACCTGCTCACGGGACGCGGCCTAGACCAGTCGAAGATGGATCGCGCCCTACGCCTTGAGGATCCTCACCACCAGACCCCCTTCATGATGCGTCCCAGCCGTGTGGCCGCCTATTTGGCGTTCTACGCCGGCCACCTGACCCGCTCCGATGAGCTTCTTTCGCCACTCCGCCAGCGAATTCTCGAAACCGGCGACGAGAGCGATCTCCCGTACGCAGACTCCTATCTCGTCTGGTCGGCGTGCTGGCGCGGTGATCTGGCCGAAGCGGCCTCTTACGCCGACGAAGGGATGGAGGCGGCCGTACGGACTGGCTCGGACTCGTTGCAATCCATGGCGCTCGGCTTCGCCGCACTGCCACCTGCGTACGCGGGCGATGCGGACCTGGCCACGAGTCGGGCCGCCGAGTGTCTTGCCCTCGCGTCCCGTACCGGCCGCGGCCTGTCGACACTGTGGGCGAAATGGGCGACTGCGCTCCTGGCCCTCTCCCAGGACGATCCGCGCGCTGCCGACGCAGCCCTGGGACCCCTGTCGACCAACTTCGAGCAGCAGGGCGTGCCAGAGCCGATTCGGGCGTTCTTCCTCCCCGATGAGATCCAGGCCCTCATCGCGCTCGGGAGATACGAACGGGCCGAGCGCCTGCTGGCGGTGTTTGAAGAGGCCGCGCTGCGGCTGGAGCGGCGCTGGGCCCTCATGCTCGCGGACCGCTCCCGCGCCCTGCTCCTCGCAGCCCGTGGGGATCTCGACGGCGCGTCGGCGGCGGCCAGCGAAGCGCTCGAACGATGCGATGGCCTAGAACTGCGGATCGAGGTCGCCAGGAC
>DATEWO010000179.1:0-8192 GCA_035257925.1 Propionibacteriaceae bacterium
CCGTGGAGGCATATTGTCACGCCAACGGGATCGGTTGTGAGTGGCAACCCGACGGTGGACTGCGCACCTGGCAACGCCGTAGCGCCGTGGTGCATCACCCGGTCACCGGTCAACGCTGCTGGTTCAACCAGATCGCCTTCCTCAACGAGTGGACGATCGATCCCGAAGTACGTGAGTACTTGGTCGACATGTACGGCGAGGATGGGCTGCCGTTCAATACCCGCTTCGGTAATGGTGATCCGATCGGCGCTGACGTCGTACAGCTGTTGAACCAGGTGTATGAGGACAACACCGTGCGGGAGCCGTGGCAGGCCGGGGACTTGATGCTGGTCGACAACGTCCGCACCGCGCACAGCAGGGAGGCGTACGAAGGACCGCGGGAAGTGCTCGTCGGGATGGCCGACCCGGTACGGCTGGCCGACTGCTCGCCGACAGTCTGGTGACGGCTGGATGACTCCGATCGGTCCTCCCTCAGCCGGGTCCGCAGTCTCCGACCCGCTCACCGTGCCACCGTTTGCCGTGGTCTCTGGTGGCCAGGTGCAGCGGGCGCTGCAGGGTCAAGAGAAGGAGATTGTGGAGCTTGTCGAGGCCACTTACCGGTTGCATGGTGCGGGGGATTCGGTGAATCCGCCGTCGTATTTTCTGCGTTTCCCGGATCGTCTGTCGTCTCGGATTATTGCGTTGCCGGCCTCGATTGGCGGTGAGGTGCGGGTGGATGGGTTGAAGTGGATTTCCAGTTTCCCAGACAATGTGGCGGCCGGGATCCCTAGGGCGTCAGCGGTGTTGATTTTGAATGATCATGACACCGGGTATCCGTTCGGCTGCCTGGAGGCCTCGATTATCAGTGCCACCCGGACGGCTGCCTCGGCGGCGTTGGCTGCGGATTGGTTGAGCCGGGGCCGGCCGCGCCCGACCCGGATCGGGTTTGTGGGTGCGGGTTTGATCGCCCGCTACATCCACACCTTTTTGGTCGGCACTGGTTGGTCGTTTGACCAGATCGGGGTGCACGACTTATCCGCGGACAGCGCAGCCGGTTTCTCTGGCTATCTGGAACAGTCCGGCACCGCCGGCCAGGTGACCATCCATGACAGTGCCGAGGCGTTGATCCGTTCCAGTGATCTGGTGGTGTTTGCCACTGTGGCCGCTGAGCCGCATGTCAGCGATGTGTCGTGGTTTGATCACCATCCGGTGGTGTTGCATATCTCGCTGCGTGACCTGGCGCCGGAGATCCTGTTGGCCTCGACCAACATCGTTGATGACGTCGAGCATTGCTTGAAGGCCAACACTTCACCGCATCTGGTGGAGCAGCTGACCGGCAGCCGGGACTTCCTGGCCGGCACCTTGGACGATGTGATGGCCGGACGGGTCACAGTGCCGGCGGAAAAGCCGGTGATCTTCTCCCCGTTCGGCCTTGGTGTGTTGGACCTGGCAGTCGGCAAATACGTCTATGACAAGCTGGCTGCCGCCGGCGACCTAAACATCATCGACGACTTCTTCCACGAACTACGCCGACACGGCTAACCACACCCGCATGCTGGAGCTGATCCTGCCGGCTGGCGTGCAGAGCGAGGAGCGCTCCGGCGCCGCACTGTGCCCTGAGCCTGCCGACCGCGGTCGTCGTAGGCTCCACCTGAAACGAGTCAGCGCAGTTGCTCGGTGGATGTTGCGAAGTGGGCGAGGGTGCCGGCGATGGCACGCAGGTAGTGATCAAGCAGGTCGCGGTTGATGTTGTCGATGGTGTCGCAAGCCTCGTGGTAGCACCGGTCATAGACCTCACCGGCCTGCCCGCCCCAGGCTTTGGCCTGCTTTGCCGTCTTCTCCTCATCGTCGCCGCTCTCCGCACCACCAACCGGAATGCCCGCCTCAATAAACGGTGACTCATCATCCCCAACGAACTCGATGATCTCCGGGGAAGCCACCCCGGTCTTGGTCAGCTGATCGGCCAAAACCCGCCCAATCGTGGCTGAACCCGGAGGGCCTGCTTCCTCCTCGTCCCTGCCCTTGCCGCCTTGGACGAGGTAGCCGCCGTTGGGGGAGGCCACCATGTCCACGTTCAGATACAGCTTGATCTTGTTGCGATCGTCTGCGGAGAGGCCTTCCAGGTAGCCGGTGGAGCCCACAGCGCCGCTTTCCTCATCGCCGAAGAACCCAAACCTGACGGTGTTCTGCACCGACGGATCGGCGCCGAGCTGGGTGGCGATCTCCAGCAGGGTCGCCACTCCGGAGCCGTTGTCGACGATTCCTGGGCCGTCCTCGACCGAATCCAGGTGGGCGCCGATCATCACCACCTGGCCGGGGTTTCCGGTGCTGGTTTGGGCGATCACATTGCGCTGCGGCCCGCTGCCGCCGTCGCCTCCCGACGACTCGAAGGTGGGGGTGCTGGGCTTGAACCCGGCTTTGCGCAACACGTCGACCACATATTTGACGCTGGCGTCGTAGCCGGGGGTCCCGGCGGCCCGGTTGCCGCCGTTCTCGTCGGCGATCTTCTGCAATGCCTGAAGGTGCTTCACTGCTCGGGCATCACTTACCTCACCAGCCAGTTGCTGCACCGATGGCCTGGCAGAGGCGGTGACGTTGGCGCTCGGCGCCGACTGCGGCGCGGTGACATTGGGGCTCGGCGGCGACTGCGGCGCGGCGTTGGAGCTCGGCTGCGACTGCGGCACGGTGGGCAGTGGCTCCACTCCCGCAGAACCGCAGGCCGTGGCGATGAGAATGACTGAAATCCCCACGAACCCGAGTTTCGCTTGCCTAGACCACCTGACGGGTCGGGACCATGACAGGGACCGATGAGATCCGAGACGGGGGGAATGTCGGGAAGATCGCTCCACTGTGAGACTTTCGACCGGTTCCTCGACAAGGCCAAGTCGGTGGGGCGTGAGGTTGCGTTGGGCGATGCCCACATTCCGACTAACCCTGGTGCTCGCTGCGAAGTTCCCGATTCCGCGGCTGGCGTGGCGCTGTTCGCGGCCGACTGAGCCCGCCTGCCTACGTGCGGCTGGTGCGCAGTCCGTTCGGTATCGGCGCACCGGCCACCAGACCTGCGGCTAGCGCGGCTGCCATGGCCTGCTCGAGCACAGTGATCGGGGAGAGGCCCTGCTCATCCGCGGCCCGCTCAAGATCATCGAACTCAGGCGTGACTTGCCAGATCGTCCCATGGCGATGCGCGATCTTAATTGATATGCAGCTGCCAGCGAGGATCAAATCGACCCATCCTCGTGGTAGGGCCGTCTTGCGCACCCGGGTCTCCCGAACACCGATGCTGCTCGTCAGGGTCAAGAGCAGGTGGCGAAGATCGGCTGCCTGATCGGGCCGCGCCAGAACGCTGACTGTATGCGCGGGTCGACCTTTCTTCATGATGATCGGAACGAGCCATGCGTCGGCGGCTCCGGCCCTGATCAAGCTGGTGAGTACCCCAGGCCAGAGTCGAGGGTCCAGATCGTCGACATTGGCCTCGATCAGCACATCTGCCTCCGACAGATGGTCATCGGGATGCGTGACTCGTTCGCCGATCAGGACCCGCGTGAGGTTCGGCCGACCGGGGGTATCTCGGCTGCCGGCGCCCGCCCCGGAAGCGTCCAGGATCAGCAGCGGCAGGTCTTCGCAGCGCTCGGCCAGGGCCGACACCAATGCCATGCCGGTTGGCGTCGTAAGTTCGCCTGAGCCGCCGGCGAAGAGCTTCCATCCTGCAGCCAGCTCGACGACTGCCGGCACGGGAACCCCCATATCACCATGGGCGCCTCGGCTCCGTCCGGATCCGACCGCTATGGCACTCGCGCTGATGCTATCGATCTCGAGGGCGTGCAGGGCGGCTGCAACTCCTACGATGTCGGCAATAGAGTCAAGTGCGCCGACCTCGTGAAAATGCACTTCCGCTGCGGGGTGATGGTGGATTCGGCCCTCAGCCTCGGCAAGTCGGCCGAAGGTTGTCAGTGCACCCTCCCGGATCGGCGCTGCGAGATCTGCCGTGATGATGAGATCTTCAATCGTGCTCCAGTCCCGTACCGGAACATCCTGAGCGATCACCTCTACCGACACCCGGCTCGCGTGTTGTCCGGCTCGGGTGACTGGTGTCGCAAGCAGCCTGACAGAGTCTGCGATCACAGCGTCCACGGCTTGCTGTACCACAGCCAGATCTGCACCTGCGTCGATCAGCGCGCCCAGCATCATGTCGCCTGCGACGCCAGCGGTGGCATCGATCCAGGCATGGCGTCGGCCGTTCACGGCGCCGCGATCTGGGCCGCCAAGTGACCGGCGCCATAGCCGTTGTCGATGTTCACTACCGCGACGCCGGGCGCGCAGGCGTTCAGCATTGCCAAGAGAGCAGCCAGTCCTTCAAAAGCCGCCCCGTATCCCACTGAGGTTGGCAACGCCACCACGGGCGCCGCGATGAGCCCCGCCACCACGCTCGGAAGAGCGCCATCCATCCCTGCAGCTACGATGACCACTCGGGCTTGCCGCAGCAAGTCAAGACGGCCCAGCACCCGATGCAGGCCCGCAACACCGACATCGACGACAAGCTCGGTGGAGCGTCCCAGGTATGAGGCCGTGAGCTGCGCCTCCTTGGCCGCGGGCAGATCGGAGGTTCCGGCTGCGAGTACGACGACAAGCCCGCCAGTCGCAGCCGGCGGATTGGGCGGCCAGGCCAACAGACCTGCCTGTTGATCATGAAAAGCGCTGGGGAGCTCAGACAGGATGGCAGCGGCATGCTGCTTACTCGCTCGAGTGAACAGTGTGACGTGTGGTTGATCACGAACAGCGGCGGCGATCATGGCAACCTGTTCGGGCGTCTTTCCTGCACAGTAGACCGCCTCGGGATAGCCGCGGCGCGCGGTCCGGCTGTGATCAAGATCGGCGAAGTGCTCGATGGAAGGCTCTGTGCTTCCAGATTCACTCATGATCAGAATTCACCAGCGGCAGAGTGAATGCGCCCGACTGGATGCCGGCAACATCCAACGCGGCAAATCGGAAGCCGGCGGCGCGTACAGCGTCCAGCATCTTCGTGCGAAGCGGATCGCTGACTGCCCGGATCAGATCTGTCGGAGGCAGCTCAATCCGTGCGACGTCGTCGTGATGCCGCACTCTCAGCTCGGCGAATCCGAGCTGCCGCAACGCCGACTCGGCACGTTCAATCTGGCTGAGTTTGCCCGGCGTGACCACGTGGTGGTGAGGAATCCTTGACGCGAGGCAAGGCGCAGCAGGCTTGTCGGCCACCTGCAGGCCTAGAGCGCGCGCCAGACTGCGTACGGCCATCTTGGTCATGCCGGCGTCGGCGAGTGGCCGGAGGACACGGTGGTTGGTGGCGGCGCGGGCACCAGGTCGGTCCGGCCGCCGAGCATCGTCGGCGTTCTCCCCGTACGCAATGGCGTCCAGTCCGTACCGATCGGTGATCCCATCCTCGATCCGGGTGAAGAGTTCTTCCTTGCAGTGGAAGCACCGATCAGGCCCGTTCGCCTGATACTCCGGACGATCACCTTCGTACGTCATCACCTCGATGAGCGGTACGCCGACCTGGCGTGCAACGTCGTGGGCAGCACTCCGCTCCTCGGCAGCGAGGCTGGGGGAGACGCCGAGTACGGCCAGCACGTTGTCGGCGCCAAGTGCCTGCGTCGCGAGCGCAAGTAAGAGGGACGAGTCGACCCCACCGGAAAAAGCAACTCCCAACCGTCGGATTCCCTTGAGGCCGGTCGAGACGGCCGCTACGCCGCGTTCTACCGTCCAGTCTTCGCGCGTACTGAGCGGGATCATCTCAGAGATCGTCATGGTCGACTCACCTTTCAGCTACCCGGTTCAGTCGACACTAATGCGAGGTCCTAATGATCGGATGGCGGGATCTCTCCGGAACCGCGGGCGATGAGCTTGGCCGGGACGACGATGGTCTGCACAGGTGAGGTATCGCCGTCCAGCCGAGCGAAAGCGCGCTGAGCCGCGATGGTGCCAAGTCCGGTTGGATCTCCTGCCATGACGGTGACTGCGGGACGTACCAGGTCAGCTAGAACAATATCGTCGAAACCGATGAGGGAGATTTTCCACTCCAGCTGGAGTTCATGAAGCGCGCGGACTGCGCCGAGGGTTATCAGATAGTGCGAGGTGAACAGCGCGCTGGGCGGATTGTCGAGCTGCATAAGGCCCCGTACCGCGGCATGAGTGTCTTGCTCGGACCGCAGTCCGGCTATTTCGCGGGCGGTCCCGGCCAGTCCCGCGGCGGCCATCGCATCGACAAACCCGTGCTGCCGGCCGCGGGTTTGCGACGTCACATGCTCGTTGCCGAGGAAGGCGATTTGGCGATGCCCGTGATTGATCAAATGTCGCGTCGCCTCCGTCGCTGCTTCGTAGTTGTTGGTGATGACGGCATCAGCTAGCAGCCCGGTCGGCGGTCGGTCGACAAACACCAGCGGCATACCCTGCTCGCGCTCCACATGAAGGTAGCCCTGATCATCAGTGATCGAGCTCAAGATCAGTCCATCGACCCGCCGACGGGTGAAGGCATCGACCATCGCCCGCTCACGGTGAGAGTCGTTATCAGAACTAGCGGCGAGAACTGCGGTGTCTCTACCGTAGGCTACGGTCTCGACAGCACGATTGATCGTGGCTGAGAATGGGTTGTCTATGGCGTCAAGGAGGAGGCCGAGGGTGAGCGTCTTGCGATCGCCGCGCCGCAACGCGCCAGCCCCCTGATTTGGTTTGAAATTCAAGGCCAATACGGCGCGTTCAACCCGCTCTCGGGTCTGGGGCGATACGTTGGCTTCGTCATTAATAACGCGCGACACGGTCTTGGTTCCCACGCCTGCCAACGCCGCAACGTCACGGATGGTCGCCCTCACCCGAGAAGCCGATCCGGTAGTTGGCGTTGACATCGATGTCTCCCTTCTGAGGAGCAGCGTACCCAGATATGAATTCGTTAATCTCTTGGGGTTGACAAGAAAGCTGAGAACCACTTAAGAATGAGGTTGACACCGTTGTCACGATCGGCGGTGCGGATACTGAGAGGATCATCTATGAAGTATTTACCGCCGAAACGCAGAGGCTCACGCCTTGCTGCGGGCCTGGCGTTGACTGCGGCAGCTTCACTGGCCTTCGCCGCTTGTGGTGGTGGCGGGACCGGCGAACCGGGATCCGAAGGAAGCCCGGGTGGCGAGGGGGCCGAGCCGGTTGCCGTTACCTTGATCACCAAGACCAGCACCAACCCGTTCTTCATCGCGATGCAGAAGGGTGCGGAAGAGGCCGGCAAGGCCAACAACGTCACGATCACCACGGCAGCGGGTAAAGAGGATGGCGACGAGGCCACTCAGGTTCAGGCGATCGAAGCGGCCATTGCTCGCGGCGACGCTGGCATCTTGATCACGCCGGCCACCGATGGTGTCAACCCGGCCATTACGCAAGCCCGCGACGCCGGCCTCTACGTTATTGCGCTGGACACCCCGCCGGACCCGCCGGACACCGTCGACATCACCTTCGCCACTGACAACTTCAAGGCTGGCGAGCTGATCGGGAAGTGGGCGGCCGCGCAGATGAACGGCCAGAAGGCGAACATTGCCATGCTCGATTTGTTCAATGACAAGGTCGCCTCTGTGGATTACAACCGTGATCAGGGCTTCCTGACCGGCATGGGCATAGATGTGGCCGACAAGACGAAGAACGGCGACGAGGCACCGTCGGGCAAGTACACCGGTGGCAAGGGCGGCGACTACACGATCGTCTGCAACGAGCCGACCCAGGGTGCCCAGGACGGTGGCAAGACGGCCATGGAGACCTGCCTGACCAAGTCGAAGGACATCAACCTCGTCTACAGCATCAATGAACCGTCTGGCGGTGGTGCGGCTGAGGCACTGAATGCTGCAGGGGTGAAAGCCACCATCGTCTCGGTTGACGGTGGCTGCGATCCAGGTCTGGTGCTCGTCAAAGACGGCACCATTGGGGCCACCTCACAGCAGTACCCGGTGAAGATGGCCGAACTGGGTGTTGAGGCGATTGCCAAGTTCAAGGCGACCGGCGAGAAGCCAGAGGTGACGCCTGGCCTGGACTTCTACGACACCGGCGTGGCGCTGGTGACCGACAAGAAGGTCGAGGGCCTCGAGAGCATCAGTGTCGCTGAAGGTGAGAAGTTGTGCTGGGGCTAGAACTCAGTTGAACGACAAAGCGGCTGGCTCCACCCCGTACCGAGCCAAGGTTGGCTCGGGCGGGGCGGAGCCAGC
>DATEWO010000180.1:0-15356 GCA_035257925.1 Propionibacteriaceae bacterium
ATTCCGACGACAGCCGAAGTCTCGGCGAAGTCGGTCATTGTGGGGTGGCGATCGACTCCGCAGCGGACATGGATCTGCTGTTCTCCGGAATTGATCTTGGTACGGTCACCACCTCGATGACGATCTCAGGCCCGGCCGTGCCAATCTTCTGCATGTATCTGGTGGCAGCCGAGCGGCAAGGCGCCAAGGTCGCAAAGCTCAATGGCACCCTGCAGACCGACATCTTCAAGGAGTACATCGCTCAGAAGGAGTGGCTCTTCCCGCCGGCTCCCCACCTTCGTCTCATCGGCGACATGATGGAGTACTGCAGCCGCGAGATCCCGGCATACAAACCGCTGAGCGTCTCCGGCTATCACATCCGAGAAGCGGGATCTACCGCTGCCCAAGAACTCGCCTTCACCCTCGCGGATGGCTTTGGATACGTCGAGCTCGGGCTGTCGCGAGGGTTGGAGATCGATCGTTTCGCCCCCGGCCTGAGCTTCTTCTTCGATGCGCACATCGACTTCTTCGAGGAGATTGCAAAGTTCCGTGCTGCACGGCGGATCTGGGCGCGTTGGATGCGTGATCGGTACGGCGCCAAGACCGCCAAGGCGCAGTCGCTGCGCTTCCACACCCAGACTGCGGGAGTCTCGCTGACCGCTCAGCAGCCATACAACAACGTGGTGCGAACCGCAGTCGAGGCCCTGGCCGCCGTTCTCGGCGGAACCAATTCCCTGCACACCAACGCCCTGGACGAGACGCTGGCGCTGCCCACCGAGGAGTCTGCAGAGATCGCCCTGCGCACCCAGCAGGTCCTGGCAGAGGAGACCGGGATAGTCAACGTGGCCGATCCGCTCGGTGGATCCTGGTACGTCGAGGCGCTGACCGACAAGATCGAAGCCGAGGTGGTGATGCTCCTGGACCGGATTGAAGATCTCGGTGGCGGCTCGGCACGGCAGCACGAGATCGGCCCGATCACCTCTGGACTATTGCTCGGCATCGAGGAGGGCTGGTTCACCGGACAGATCGCCGATTCCGCATTCCGTTATCAGACCGAGTTGGAGAAAGGCGATAAGAAGATCGTCGGTGTCAATGTCCACACCACCACCGTGACCAGACCACTGGAGATCTTGCGGGTGAGCCACGAAGTCGAAGTTCAGCAGTGCGAGACGCTCCGCGCTCGGAGGAGCGCTCGGGCCAATGGGGCAGTGGACGCCGCACTTGCAGAGATGATCAAGGTCGCCCGGACCGATGGCAACATGATCGAACCCATGCTGGCGGCCGCGCGCGCCGAGGCGACGCTCGGTGAGATTTGCAACGCCCTACGTGCTGAGTGGGGCGAGTACGTCGAGCAAGCGCGCTTCTGAGGAAGCCGTCCGTCCGACATATCAGAGTCTCAGGGGCTATAGCCCCTCCGAGAGCCTGACAAGTCACTAGGGTGGGCCAGAGGAGGTGCACGTGGCGACCGGGGCCTGGCTGCTCATCGGAATCGGGTGCGCGCTGGTGATCATCACGTTACTGGCGGTTTTCATCATTCCCTCCGGACGCCGGCGCCAGCCGTCGAGCGTCACCGGGCGACGCCTGTCGATGCCGCGTTTCACGATTCCTTCGCGCTCGCCAACGGGCTCGCTGCTCAAGGGGTTTAGTTATCTTTATGCACCCCTCAGCTATCCCCGCGTCAACTACAGCGTTGCAGGCCGGCTGGACCGGGCGATTGGACGTATAGACGCGGTCGATCCGTCAGTTGTACCCGAGCGGGTCGGCCAGGCGCTGCAGCAGATGGTGGACCTGGACAGCCCGACTGGCTCGCCAACCGCAGGCGGCGAACCTGTGGACATCTTCGATCAACCGCGAAGTGAGGAACAATGAGCGAGCGGTCATCTCGGTACGACCGTTATCAGGATCCGCTGCAGGTTTACGCCGAGGCTGATGCCGAGACACGTGCGGTGATCGAGAAAGAGTTGGACCGCATCGCCGCGCTCGATCAGCGCGAAGTTCGGCTCAACGCACTGGGTCTCAATTACGGCGTGGTGATTACCCTCGCGTTCTTGGCTGCATGCGTCTATCTGATCGCCACCGGCCATGGCATCGAAGGCACGGTTCTCGGCGTCATGTTCATCATCGGTCTAGTCGCGGTGATCGCCTTCGGACGCCGACGCTGAACCCGGTTCCTCCGACCCTGAGCGTCGGCAAATGCGCGCTGCCGCATGGGCTTATGAAGGAAGGGCTTCCCGGGCGTCGAACCAGCTATCCAGATCGGTAGCGCTCGGGGCGAGCTCGAGATTGGAGGCGATCCGATCGAGCACCGCCAGCACTTCCGGCTGCTGTGCGACGTTGAAGGCGTCCCGAGTGGGCAGATCGGCGTTGACGCAGATGTGACTGTCACCGAAAGCCCGGCAGGAGGCGGCGTGCCTGCCATTGGCATAACGCGACATCAAAGATGAGTAGTTCACGCTGTACATCGGCAAGCTCGCGGGATAGCGGATGCTGATCTGCAGCAAGCCCTCGGGATAGTCGTTGCGAGTCAGGTACGCCACAGTCGAGTTGCTCACCAGGCCCTTGGTGACCGATGAGACCTGGTACCGGCTGGGTGCCGATCGCACCCGGTAGGGCAGCAGGACTGGCTCCGCACTCAGCACCACCCGGCCAGCCAGCTTCGGGAGCAGGACGCGCGGAGCGGTGAGGTTGCCACATTCAATGATCACCAAGGCGGCGTCCGCGTACTCCCACCACAGCATCGCTCCGCCTCGGCTTCGCCAGACGCGGTCGGCGTAGAAGGCCGCCCGCGTGCCAACCCGAACCTTGGTCGGGTGACGCGGCAGCCGTCGTACCCAGCTGGCGCCCGAGGTGCCGACCGCTACCGAGCACCGGCCGCTCTCAGGCGGGTCGGCGTTTAGCGTGGTTGTCTCCCAATGACGCTCCAGCGTTCGGCCCTGGACTGACCAGCCCTGGAGAGGTCGAACCATATGGGAGAAGGCCCAGACACCTGGTTGCCGCGGTTCTACAGGCGTCCGATGGACAGCGCTGACCGACAGCAACACCGCCACCACCGTTCCGACCGCCACTCCGACCAGCCCGATCCGGCGTCGCCGCCGGGCCCGCGCCTTGGCGTGCCGCTGGAAAGCCCTGGTGACGTCGGCGGGTGTGGGTAGATGCCAGCTGGTGATGTCCAGTGCGGCCCGCACCGAGTAAGGGTCCCAGCCGATCGCAGCGAGTCCGCGATCGAGTTCGAGCTGAACCCGTGCAGCTGTCCGGTCAACAATTCCCCCGATCTCTGCGTTGGTGATGCCTTCGAGGTAACTGAGCATCAGCACTGCTCGTTGCAGCTTCGGTAGCTTGTCGTACGCGGCGACGACGGTACGGAGCTCTTCGGGCAGGTGCTCAAGGCCCTCTCGAACAGCCAGATCCGGCGCTTGGGCTGTCTGCAAGAAGGTCCGCACAGTGAGCTCGCGCAAGTCCGGCGGCGAGTCGACCAGCGCTGACCAGCGCTGGCCCGCGGCAACCATCACTTCTCCAGCCAGGTCGGCTGGATCGATGCTCAGCGCCGCGCACCAGCGAAGCAAGTCCGCCAGATCGTCGGCGTGCACCCTTTAATTGTGGCTTGCTGCTCGCGCAAATCGCGCGCGGAGCCCGCCTACTTCGTCGTCGCTCGCAGAGGGAAGAACGCCTCCGCTCGCTCCTCCTCAGCACGGCGGCGCGCGATTTTGCCGACGCTCGCAGCTAACGAGTCATCCCTCAAGTGCGGCAGAGACGACGGCCCGGGCCGCCTCCTGAACTTCCGCGAGGTGCTCTGACCCTCTGAACGACTCGGCGTAGATCTTGTAGACGTCCTCGGTCCCGGAGGGCCGGGCGGCGAACCAGGCCGACTCGGTCGCGACCTTCAGTCCGCCGATGGCCGCGTCGTTGCCAGGTGCCTTGGTCAAGATCGCGGTGATCGGCTCGCCGGCCAGCTCGCTGGCGGTGACCGCGGAAGGATCGAGCCTGGCCAGCTTGGCCTTCTGTTCCCGGTTGGCAGGCGCATCGATGCGGGCGTACGCCGGTGCACCATGCTCAGCGGTGAGCTCACCGTAAAGCTCGCTGGGGGAGCTACCTGTGACGGCTTTGATCTCGCTGGCTAGTAGGGCGAGCAAAATGCCGTCCTTGTCAGTGGTCCAGGTGCTGCCGTCGAGTGCCAGGAATGATGCGCCGGCAGACTCCTCGCCGCCGAAGCCGATCTCGCCGGTGCGCAGGCCCGGCACGAACCACTTGAATCCAACCGGCACCTCAACCAGTGTCCGGCCCAGGCTGGCGGCGACCCGGTCGATCATGGATGAGGACACCAGCGTCTTGCCGATCCCGGCGTCCGGTCGCCAACCGGGCCGGTTCGCGTACAGGTAGTGAATGGCCACCGCGAGATAGGCATTGGGGTTCATCAGCCCGGCATCCGGCGTCACAATGCCGTGCCGGTCGGCGTCGGCATCATTGCCGGTCGCGATGTCGTACTCGTCCTTGTTCCTGATCAGGCTTGCCATCGCATTAGGCGAGGAGCAATCCATCCTGATCTTGCCGTCGGTGTCGAGGGTCATGAACGACCAGCGCGGATCCACTTTGGGATTGACGACAGTCAAGTCGATGCCGAGGTTCTCGGCGATATAGCCCCAGTACTGCACGCTCGCCCCGCCCATCGGGTCGGCGCCGATGTGCACACCGGCCTCCCGTACCGCCTTCAGGTTCAGTGCGTTGACCAGGTCTTCACAGTAGGCACCGAGGTAATCAAAGCGATTGATCTCCGCAGCCACATCCGCATACGGCCTCCTGCGGATTGCCGAGCCGTCGGCGAGCAAAGCGTTGGCACGCGCCGCGATGACGCTCGTCGCATCGGTGTCTGCCGGACCACCATGTGGCGGGTTGTACTTGAAGCCACCGTCGCGGGGTGGGTTGTGCGAGGGGGTCACCACGATGCCGTCGGCAGTATTGCTCGCAGTAGCTGTCGCATTGTGCACGACGATCGCGCGGGAGACTGCCGGCGTTGGCGTGTAGTCCTCGACGTCCTCGGCGCAGACGGTGACTCCGTTGGCCAGCAAGACCTCGATAGCGGTCGTCCAGGCAGGCTTGGAAAGAGCGTGGGTGTCTTTTCCTATGTAAAGCGGCCCTGTGATGCCTTGGGATGCCCGATACTCGACGATCGCCTGAGTGGTGGCAGCGATATGCGCATCGTTGAACGCGGTGTCGAGACTCGACCCTCGATGTCCCGAAGTGCCGAAAGTCACCTGCTGGTCGGGATTGCTGGGATCGGGCACCAGGTCGTAGTAGGCGCTGATGACGGCGTCGACATCGATGAGGTCTTCTGGGAGAGCCGGCTGGCCGGCGCGAGGGTGAGCCATGAGCCACATTCTGCCGACAAACGCAGGCAGTGCGCGACTACCTCTCTTCGCAGGGGTGGGACTCCATCGATGTCCGATTGCGCCGCTGGCGAACCGCTTTCCCGTTCCGCCAGGTCCGACCGTGAGGGGTTCTGCCAGGATGGGCAGCATGAGCTCGTCCAGCTTCAACCGTCCTGGCGCCGTTGATCTTTCTCAGCTTGCGCAGCAGGCAAAGCAGTCTGCTCCCGCTTCACCGCTTGGGCCGCGAACGACCGGCGCATCGTACGTCATGGAGGTCACCGAGCAGACCTTTGAAGCGGAGACCATTCGCAAGTCGGTCAAGCACCCAGTCGTCGTCGAGCTCTACTCACCGCGAGTTGCCACGGGACAGCAGCTGTCAGACGCCTTGATCGAGATCGCGAACGCCTCAGACGGCAAGTTTCTGTTGGCCCGACTGAACGTGGACTCGGCCCCTGGGATCGTCCAGGCTCTTGGGCTGCAGGCGGTTCCTACCGTTATCGCGTTGATCAATGGACAGCTGGCTCCGCTTTTCCAGGGCGTGCTGCCTAGGGATCAAGTGCAGGCGGCGATTGATCAACTGCTCAAGGCAGCGGTGGCGAACGGGATAGTGGGACGCGCCGAGCCGGTAGGTTCCGAGGCACCCACAGCTACCGAGCCAGAGCCGGAGGCAGATCCCCGGTTTGCTGCCGCGGATGCGGCGATGCAGCGCGGTGACTTCGCGGCAGCGCGCGATGAGTTCGACAAGCTGCTCCAGGCCAACCCGAACGACGCTGAGGCCCAGGCGGGAAAGGCACAGGCGGGGCTGTTCGCTCGCGCCGCGCTGCTTGATCCGAAGTCCACCGTCGCTGCTGCCGATGACTCCGACGACTTGGACATCCAGCTGGCAGCCGCTGACGTCGAGATGATCACAGGGCGGGCCGACGCTGCATTCGCACGGTTGCTTGGGTTGATCAAGAGATTGTCCGGTGAAGAGCGGAACCAGGCACGGGTACGCCTACTGGAACTGTTCGAGACGCTTGGCAATGCCGATGAGCGGGTCCTCAAGGCGCGCCGGGACCTGATGACCGCACTCTTCTGACCTTGCTGACTGATTCAGCTGATCTTGATCGGGCTGATCTGGTTGGCTGGGCGAGCCGCATATGCTGACCCGATGTGCGGAGCGCGGGGGTTCAGGATGAGGTGGTTGTTCTTCGCGGCGGCGCTGATGCTGGCGGTGGCCGGGTGCTCGAGCAGCCCATCCGCCGGCAGTACACCATCGCCCACCCAACTGACATCGTCAGCACCCGCGACCACTCCGACGCCAGCGGCCACGCCGTCACCAGCTGCGCCGTCCGATACGTGCCTCAATGGGCGTTATCAGCTAGTGCGATTCGTCGGGCGGACTTACGGCACCGGCGAAGGGGGAGACGTCACGATCACCTTCGACGATGGCTCCTACCTGCTCCGCGGCGCCGGCAGGGATCCGATCAAAGTGACCCTGGCGGGTCAGACCGCCGACCTGTTGGTGAATGGCACGCTCAGCGGTGACCATCGCGTGGCGGGCAACCAGGCCACCTTTACGGCGGGCGAGAGTACCGGCTCGGCGACGCTCAGCCTGGGACCGTTGCAAGAGTCGGTGACGATGGAACAGGTCGGCAGCGTGCTCGCTTCGAACGGCGCGGCCGGCTTAGCCTGCGCGAATGACGCGCTGATCGTCACCCTGCAGGATCTTCGGCTGGAATTCGCCAGGGTCTGACTCTGGCCATGTGGACAGGTCCATGAGTGTGATCAGGGCGTGCGGCCGTCCTCGGTGTAGGCCATCTCATCGGGACCGAGTGAAGCCGCCAGCACCAGGCGCCGATGAGCAAGCGGGGTGACAAGCCCAGCCGCGGTGTCTAGGTTGACCAGGGCCACCCGCTTGATCTCGGTCGGCTGCAGCGACCAGGCAGCCAGGTCGTCCTCGTCGATCTGGCCGCCATCGAAGATCATCTCGATCGCGTCGTCCCAACCGAGATAGGGCGGCATCCAGTCCACCACGAGCAGCCGGCCTACGGGCAGCTCGATGCCGAGTTCCTCAGTGACCTCGCGAATCGCGCCCTGTCGCGGCGTCTCGTATGGCTCGACTATGCCACCAGGCAGTTCCCAATCGGCCTTGAACTGGGTCTCACAGAGCAGCACCCGGCCGACCGCATCCCGAAGCAGCACATGCGCGATCAGGCGCTTCTTCGGCAGTGCTGAGTTCATGACCCCGGAGAAGCCGTGCGGCCCGTACGTCTGGTCAGACGCGAGTCGTGCGAACAGGCAGACATCACCGTACAAACCGTCTGGCCGCTCGACCGCCTGACGGCGAATCCCCTCCATTCGGAAGCCTGCACGCAGCACTGCTCGCCGAGCACCCAAATCATCAGCAGCCACCGACACCTCGAGGCGGTGTAACCCGCGGTTCTGCAGCGCATCCTCAGCTGCCGCGCTGAGGGCATGCATCAGCGAGTCTGGGCTGATCGCTCCCTGCCACCTGAGGGTCGCGATGCCACTGTCGACGACGCTGACTGAGATCTCGACGTCGGTCACTCTGGAGGTTTCTCAGCCCCTGCTGGCTCGGGAGGTGACTCCGGACTCGCGGGCGATGCCGGGGAGTCCGGGCTGTTCGGCGACTCGGGGGAGTCTGGGCTGCTCGGCGATTCGGGTGATTCTGGGCTGCTGGGAACAGATTCAGCCGAGGGCCGGACGCGTCGAGGGCCTGGGGTCGCCGTCAACGCCTCGTCGGCTGTCGTTGCGTGCGGTGATGCCACCTTGGCGGCTGCACGGACGGCTCGCGTCGCCTTCTCTGGTTCGAGCGCCTGCTCCTCATCCAGCTCGGACTCGAGCCGCAGCCACACCGCACCGAGCGGCGGAATCGTGACCGACGCGGATGCCACATAACCGTGCGATGGCACCGGATGAGCAACAATCTGTCCGAGGTTGCCGATCAAGCCTGTGCCGTCGTAGACCTCGGCGTCGGTATTCAGGATCTCCTTCCAGACACCCTCCGTGGGCAACCCGATCTGGTGGTCTGGGCGGGGCTCTGAGGAGAAGTTGGTGATGCAGGCGATCATTTGGCCATCGCCGTCATAGCGGATCCACGAAAAGATATTCCCGCCACGGTCATCGGCGTCGATCCAGGAGAAACCTGATGCATCCGTGTCACGCTTCCACAGGGCAGGGTGCTCCTTGTAGATCGTGTTGAGGTCCTTGATCAGCCGCTGGACGCCGCGGTGTCCCCACTCCGCACTCTGCCACCAGTCGATGCTGCGGCTTTCGGAGAACTCCCGACGCTGGCCGAACTCGGTGCCCATGAACAACAACTTCTTGCCCGGGTGTGCCCACATGAAGGCATAGAAGGCGCGCAGCGTGCCGAACTTCCGCCACTCATCCTGCGGCGCCCGCTCGAACATCGAACCTTTGCCATGCACCACTTCGTCGTGGCTGATCGGCAGGATGAAGTTCTCTGAATAGGCGTACGCCATCGCGAAGGTCATCTCATGGTGGTGATGTTGCCGGTAGATCGGCTCGCGGCCCAGGTAGCGCAGCGAGTCGTTCATCCAGCCCATGTTCCATTTGAATCCGAAGCCAAGGCCTCCCTGATCGACACTCTGCGTAACGCCCGGCCAGGAGGTGGACTCCTCGGCGACCATCACGCTGCCGGGCTCGCGTCCGTAGGCGTGGGAATTGGTCCGCTGCAGCAGCTCGACCGCTTCCAGATTCTCGTTGCCCCCGTATTTGTTCGGCACCCACTGACCCGCTTCTCGGGAGTAATCCAGGTAGAGCATCGAGGCGACGCCGTCCACCCGGAGCCCGTCGATGTGGAACTCCTCCAGCCAGTAATAGGCATTGGAGATCAAGAAGCTCTTCACCTCGTTGCGGCCGAAGTTGAAGATGTAGGAACCCCAGTCGGGGTGCCAGCCCAGCTTCGGGTCCTCGTGCTCGTACAGCGCGGTTCCGTCGAAGCGCTGCAGCGCCCACGGGTCGGTCGCGAAGTGCCCCGGTACCCAGTCGACGATGACTCCAATGCCGGCCTGGTGGAGTTTGTCGACGAGGTGCCGGAACTCGTCTGGAGACCCGAATTTCGACATGGGCGCGAAGTAGCCGGTGACGTGGTAGCCCCAGGAGCCTTCGAACGGATGCTGGGCAACGGGCATGAATTCCACATGGGTATAGCCCTGCCAGCTGCAGTACTCGACCAGTTCATTGGCCAGCTCGAGGTAGGTCAGGCCTTTACGCCAGGAGCCAATGTGCACCTCGTAAATGCTCACCGGCTCCGCGTGCATCGCCTTCTGCCCGCGGTACCACATCCAATCGTCGTCACCCCAGACGTACTGGCTTTCATACACAATCGAGGCGGTATGCGGAGCAGCCTCAGCGAACCGTGCCATGGGATCAGCCTTGAGCCGCCAGACGCCGTCGGCTCCCAGCACTTCGAACTTATAGAGGCTGCCTGTGCTGGCCCCCTCGACAAACAGCACCCAGACCCCGGCGCCGGGCACCAGATGCATGTAGTGCCCCTCGCCGTTCCAGTAGTTGAAGTCGCCGACGAGCCGCACGGCTTGTGCGTTCGGGGCCCACACCGAGAATCGGGTGCCGAAGATCGGCCCTCCTTCGGAGCTGTCGACGGTCATCTCGTGGGCGCCCAGCCGGCGCCAGCACTCGGTGTCATGACCTTCATGGAAGCCCGTGAGGTCCCAGCCAGTCAGACCGCCGCTCGGATCGTACGACATGAGTGCTACTCCTGTTCTCTGGTCGGGCTTGTCAGCTGACCTTGTTCTTGGGGCGGGCTCGCAAGCCCGCCGTACGCTATGGGCCGGCTCGCAGGCTCGCCGTGCGCTGTGGGCGGGCTCGCAGCCTCGCCCGGGAGCACTGAGTCGCGGTTGTCGGATGCCAGTGCGGCCACTGCGCGGAGCGGGATGCTGACCCAGTCTGGTCGGTTCCGCGTCTCGTAGACGACCTCGTAGATCGCCTTGTCTGCCTCGTACGCGCGCAGCATGCTGGTCTCAGCTGCACTCAACTGCCCTCCGGTGTATCCCCTGAGGAAGGCGGCCCGGCACTCTTTGGCCCAGGCCGCGCTGCGCGGTCCTGGCACGCTCGCCGACGCGTAGTCGAACGAGCGCAGCATGCCGGCGATGTCTCGCCAGATGGCGTCGAGAGCGCGTCGTTCTGCCATGGTTTTCGCTGGCTCACCCTCGAAGTCGATGATCTTCCATCCGGCGGGGGTATGCAGTGTCTGGCCGAGATGGAAATCCCCGTGCACCCGTTGCGTATCCAGCATTTCGGCACCCAGATGATCAAAGCAACGCAGCAGCCCGGGAATGTGCGGCGCCAGCGCCGGGGCGATCTCGGCGGCCTCGCCTAGGCGATCCATCATGATGACTGCCGTCCGGGTGCCCAGCACCTTCGTCGTAGGAAAGGCGGCGCGGAGCGCGTGGTGAGTCTCTGCAAGCGCGTTGCCGAGGGCCTCAGCCTCCGCCGTGAAGCCCGAGCCGGTCCGCACCGCAGCGGCAGTATTTTCGGCCTGCAGCGAGTCGAGCGCCAGGTCCCAGCCGTCGATCGCGCCGGCCAGCATCTCAACCACCATCCCGAGATCAGCGTCCAGCTGCCGACCATCGGACACCCAGCTGCCCTGGATCCAGCCGAACAGGCCAGCGACATCAGAGATCCCGGCGGCGTTGAGCGCGGCATGCACCTCGATGTCGAGGTTGGGGCCGAGTTCCAGACGCCGGAAGAGTTTGAGGATCGCGGTGTCTCCGAGCATGACTGAGGTATTGCTCTGTTGGCCGGTGAAGGGCCGCGGCTCGAGCGTGGAGCTGAGGCCGAGCACCGCTGTGGTATTGAAGATGATCTCGCTGTCGGTAGCGCGCAGCCGACGGCCGGCCAACAATGCTCGCAGAATCGCTCGACATGCCTCAGGGTCCTGGGTGGCGTCGTACCCGATGACCGGGCCAAGATCAGGATCGGTGAAGCGACTGATCTCGGCGTGGTGCAGCTCGCTGTGCGGGGCCGGACGGTAGGAGACCGCAAGCTGGTAATACTCAGTGGGCGAAGCAGCAATTTCGGGTGCCATCTCAGGCGCGCCGACGGGGGCGAAATCGCGGGAGTCAAATTCGTCTTGCGTCGGTTCTGGAATGGCCGGGGATGGCTCAGGATCTTCCGCTGCCGGGTAGCTCACCTCGGCGATCTCGAACCGTACCGCTGGAGGGGCGGCAGGGGCGAAGAATTCGGAAGTCTCCGTCAGCCAGGGCAGGGGCGTCAGCGATCGGAGCCGGACCCGCCGGCCCTTGCCGGCAAACCATCGTGCATTGGAGATGTACCTCAGGACCTGGTCGGCTACCTGAGGATCTCCCGTTCCGCTCACTGCGTCCTAACCCTGCGTGGTACCCGGCCCGGGGGCCGCACCCCGCGAGCCGTACCGAATAACTGTCAGAATGTGCGCCGGATCGTCGTACGTGAGCCGGACGAAGGCATGTTGTCCCCAGCGCCACGTTTGTCCGGTGAGCTCGTCGTGGACAAGGTAGACGTCGCGCGCTGTGAGTCCCAGAGCCTCCATGTCCAAATAGATCTCAGTCTCAACGATGTCGTGCGGATCGAGGCTGACGACCACGATCACTACGTCGTCGCCGCTCTTCTTGGAGTAGACCAACGCGCTGGAATGCGGGGCGTGGTGGAAATGCAGATCCCGGAGCTGCTGAAGTGCAGGGTGCTCCTTGCGGATGTGGTTGAGCCTGCCGAGCAGCATGTTGAGGTTCTCGCCGCTCTCCTCGGCGGCTTTCCAGTCACGGGGGCGGTATTGGAACTTCTCTGAGTCCAGGTACTCCTCTCGGCCCTGACCCAGAGCAGCATTCTCGAACAGCTCGAATCCCGAGTAGACGCCCCATAGCGGCGACAGCGTTGTGGCGAGCACCGCGCGAATGGTGAATGCCGGCTTTCCGCCCCACTGCAGGAAAAGCGGCAAGATGTCGGGAGTATTGACCCAGAAACTGGGCCGGAAGAAGCTGTCCGTCTCGGTTGTCAGCTCCTTCATGTACTCCTCGATCTCCCACTTCTCATTGCGCCAGGTGAAGTAGGTGTAGGACTGCTGATAGCCCACCTTGCCGAGCCCATGCATCATTGCCGGCTTGGTGAACGCCTCTGCGAGGAACAACACATCCGGATCGGTCTTGCGAACTTCAGCGAGCAGCCATGCCCAAAAGTTGACGGGCTTGGTATGCGGATTGTCGACGCGGAAGATCCGGACACCGTGGCTCATCCAGAGCTTGAGGATGCGCAAGCTCTCCAGGTAGATCCCGTCGCGGTCGTTGTCGAAGTTGATGGGGTAGATGTCCTGGTACTTCTTCGGTGGGTTCTCCGCGTACGCAATGGTCCCGTCGGGGCGCTTGGAGAACCATTCCGGATGATCGGTCACCCATGGGTGATCGGGCGATGCTTGAAGCGCAAAATCCATGGCAATCTCAAGTCCCAGCGACTTTGCCTTGGCGACGAACCGGTCGAAGGCGTCGAAGTCGCCGAGGTCCGGATGGATGGTGTCGTGTCCGCCCTCTGCTCCCCCGATCGCCCACGGCGACCCCGGATCAGCCGGACCAGGGGTGAGCGTGTTGTTTGGTCCCTTGCGGAAGGACTTCCCGATCGGATGGATTGGCGGGATGTAGACAACATCGAAGCCCATCGCCGCTGCGGCCTCCAGCCGCTCGTGCGATGTGTCGAACGTGCCTGAGATCCACTTCTGGTTCTCTTCGTCCCATTTCGCACCCTGTGAGCGCGGAAAGAACTCATACCACGAGCTGAACAGAGCTGCCCGGCGATCGACGAAGATCGGGTAGTCGGGGGTGGGCGAGATCAGCTCGCGGGGACCATAACGACCCATCGCCGCGCGCACCTCGTCGGCAAGCACGACCTCCAACCGGTCCTCCACCTGCTGTCCTGAGTTCAGGCTGTTGGCCGCACCGCGCAGCAGTGCGGCGTTCCGCGTGTCGCCGGCCGCCTCGGCGTCGGCAGCCGACCTCGCGAACAGTGCCCTGCCTTCGGCGCACACCAGCTCCACGTCGATGCCGGCCGGGATCTTGATTTCGGCGTTGTGTACCCAGGTCTGCCAAGGATCGCTCCAGCCCTCGATCCGGTAGGTCCACAGCCCTTCAGTGTCGAGCACCACGGAGGCTGTCCACCAGTCGAAGCCCAAGGGCGTGGTGGGATGCATCGGTTCGAGCCGCTCGGTGCCGTTCGGGTCAGTGAGCACAACCGAGGCGTTGACGGCGTCGTGGCCCTCTCGGAACACCGTCGCTCGGATCGGTATGGATTCTCCGACGACAGCCTTCGCCGGGTATGCGCCACCCTCGATAACCGGTGAGACTTTGTGCACCGGAATGCGATCGATGGGTGTTCCGAGCGCGGGCTTGCTTATGGCGACCTTGGGTTGGGCCGCTTCTGTTGTCGCCGGCTTTTCCGTAGCGGCTTGGGTGGACGAAGATGTTGCGGAGTCTGGCTGAGCCGCGTCATCGCGCTCAGGTACAGGAGAGCCTGAGTTGGTTGCCGTCACGAGTGCCAACCTATCGGCCCCAGTGCGTACGCGGCAGGGGGTCGATGACATCGGCTCGGGGTGCATTCAGCGGCCCGACACGGTTGGAACAAGCGCTCCCAGGGTGACGTAGTTCATCGAACCGAAGCCCGCACAAAGGCCGTATCGTCGAAGGATCGTCGGTAAGTTATGCGGGTGCGCGCTATCCGTCGTTTTATCGTGCGCCCGGTGCTGCCTGAGGGTCTGAAGCCTCTGGGCGATCTGGCCCGAAACCTGCGCTGGTGTTGGCATCCTGAGACACAGGATCTTTTCCGATCAGTGGACCCGCAGTTATGGGAGCGCACTGGCGGTGACCCGGTCAGGCTGCTGGCCGACGTCTCCGTCGAGCGCCTCCAGGCGCTTTCCATCGACAAGCGGTTCATCAAGAACCTGCGTCAGACCGAGGCTGATCTTGCCGACTATCTGGCCGGCGATCACTGGTACCAGGGTTATGCAGCCGAGAACCCGGCGGCGCCGGTGAGTATTGGTTACTTCTCACCCGAGTTCGGCATCACCGAGGTGCTCCCACAGTACTCAGGCGGCCTGGGGATCCTTGCCGGTGACCACTTGAAGGCCGCAAGCGACCTCGGTGTTCCGATCATCGGTGTAGGCCTGCTGTACCGACAGGGGTACTTCCGGCAGTCATTGAATGCCGCGGGCTGGCAGCAGGAGCGCTACCCGCTGCTGGATCCGAATTCATTGCCGCTGACCTTGCTGCACGATGAGAGCGGGCCGGTCCGAATCGAGGTGCCACTCGACGGCAGTACCCTCTTCGCCCAGGTCTGGGTGGCGCAGGTGGGCCGGATCCCGCTACTGATGCTGGACTCCGACGTCGAGCAGAACGCTGGCTACGAGCGAGAAGTGACCGATCGGCTGTACGGCGGCGGTACCGACCATCGGCTTGAGCAAGAGGTGCTGCTCGGCATGGGTGGCGTACGCGCTATCCGCGCATACTGCCGGATCACCGGTGCCGCGTCGCCAACGGTGTTCCACACCAACGAGGGGCACGCCGGGTTCCTGGGATTGGAGCGGATCCGCGAGTACATGCAAGACGGCGATGACTTCGATACCGCACTGGAACGCAGTCGCGCCGGCACCATCTTCACCACTCACACGCCGGTTCCGGCCGGAATCGACCGGTTCCCCCGCGAGCTGATCGCTCACCAGTTCGCGGGCTTCCCGGATCTGCCGCTGGACCGGGTCCTGGCATTGGGCGCCGAGGACTATGAAGGCGGCGACTCGGGCAAGTTCAACATGGCGGTGATGTGCTTCCGGCTAGCCCAACGGGCCAACGGTGTGTCTCGGCTCCATGGGACCGTGTCGCGCGAGATGTTCCAGGGTTTGTGGCCGTCATTCGATACCAGCGAGGTGCCGGTCACGTCCATCACGAACGGCGTGCACCATCTGACCTGGGTGCATCGCGAGCTGCTGGAGCTGCTCGAAGCGCCGAGCGGCAG
>DATEWO010000181.1:0-7556 GCA_035257925.1 Propionibacteriaceae bacterium
GAGGCGGGTCCCTCCCCCGCGGTGGCGCATCACGCCCATATGGGTGCCCCCGAGGCGGCCCGATCGCTGCCGCTGGGGGTGTTGCTGCTACCGATCCTGGTGCCGTTGGTCATGATCGCCTTCGGCGCTTTCGCGGAGCTCTTCGACTTCTCCAACTCCTTCATCGAGTTCCTTGGCAACGCCAACCTTGCGCTTTTCGTGGGTCTATTGGGTGCCTATCTGATCTTCCGCCGCACCGCGGGGCTGGAGAGCACGCGGGAGACGATGGACGAGGGATTCCACACCACTGGCGAGATCCTGCTGATCACTGGCGTCGGCGGCTCGCTGGGCGCTGTGATCGGCGAGACAAACCTGGACGAGGTGCTCGGCGGCCTGTTCTCGGCCGATGTCGGCGCACCCGTGCTCGTGACTATCCTGCTGGCGTGGTTCATCGCAGCAGTGCTGCACCTTGCGATCGGATCGGTGTCGGTCGCCGCCATCACCGCGGCCGGCATCCTTGCGCCGATCCTCGGCTCCCTCAATGTGGCCCCGGTCGTCGTCGGACTTAGCATCGCGTCGGGTGCACTGTTCGCGCTCCAGGTCAACAGCAACTTCTTCTGGATGTTCAAGGCTCTGCTCGGCCTGTCCACCAAAGGCAGTCTCAAGACCCTGACTGTGGCCACATCAGTCGCCTCACTAGTGTCGCTGCCGATGGTCATCGTCGCGTCGCTGATCGCCTGAAACCTGCTAGCCAGGCCGATGTGCTTCCGACGATGCTGGGTGAATTTCGGCTGTGGCGTCAGCAAGGTGTCGGTGGACGGAGCCCACTGTGACCGACCCTTCCCCAACGGCGCCGGCGACTCGTTTCACCGACCCGAATCGGACGTCGCCGGCGGCGAAGACCCCGGGCACACTCGTTTCGAACGGCAGCGGCGCCCGTGGCGCAGGCCATGCCGGCTGTGGGATGTCGCGGCCGGTAAGGACGAACCCACGCTCATCCAGCGCCACCAGACCGCGGAGCCACTCCGTGTGGGGTTCCGCGCCGATCAGGACGAACACGGCGGAGGCAGGGACCTGCTGTTGGCGGCCGGTGTGAAGATCCTCCATGGTGAGCGCCTCGAGGTGGCTCACGCCGCGGCCGTCGAGCACACGCGTGCCCAGCCGCACGTTGATGTTTGGGGTCGCCTCCACTTGCCTGACCAGGTAGTCCGACATGCCGGCAGCCAGCGACTGGCCGCGTACCAGCAGCGTCACCCGGGCGGCGAACCTCGCTAGGTGCAGGGCTGCCTGGCCGGCCGAATTCGCCCCGCCGATGACACACACTTCCTGCCCGGCCAACGCCGGCGCTTCGACACTGGCGGCGCCATAGAAGACGCCAGTGCCGACGAAGCGGTCCAGACCGGGAATACCGAGACGGCGGTATGTGACACCGGTCGCAATGATCACCGCCCGGGCAACCGCCCGACTTCCGTCGTCGAGCTTGACGACATGGTGGTCCGCGTCTCTCGCGAGCGTGGTGGCCTGGTGGGTGAAAACAAACTGGGCCCCAAACAGCACCGCCTGCTGCCACGCCCGGTGTGCCAGCTCACCACCGCTCAGGCCGCGGGGAAAGCCTAGATAATTGCGGATCAGTGAGCTGGTGCCGGCCTGGCCACCGATCGCCAGCTGCTCGATCACCACGGTCCGCAGCCCCTCCGAGGCACCGTACACTGCGGCTGCTAGTCCGGCCGGCCCGGCACCCAGAATCGCCAGATCGTAAACGTCGGCATCTGGCTGCACCTGGATGCCGTGTGCGCCGGCAACCTCGGCGAAGCTCGGATTGTGCAGCACCGTACTGTCGTGGCGGATGAGGGCTGGAAGCCGTGCCGGGTCAACGGAGAACTCGCGTAACAGCCGTTGTCCGGCCGGGGAGTCCACTGGATAGAAATCGAACGGCACGCCGTTGCGGCTCAACGACTCCCGCAGGGCATGACTCCGCGGCTCCCACTGCTCACCGACGATGCGATACACCACGTGATGCGGTCGGTGCGCGATCGTCCATGCGCTCAACGCTTCTTGCACCTGCGGGTACAGCCACTCCTCAGGCGTGACCCACCCTTTCACGACCCAGAAGTCAATCCGGCCAAGCGCAGTCGCCCGCTGCAGGGTCGCCAACTGGGTAAAGGGAATCCGCGTATGGTGCCGATCCATCGCCAGCGACAACACGCGGCTAGCACCTGGGTGCAACTCATGGGCCTGCTCCAGGAACACCAGACCGTCCATGCCGGGCAGTCCTAGATCGGCGGCGATCAGAGCAACGTCCTCGCCGTCGCTCGCCAGCCGCTCCAACGCCGCCAGTCCGCTTGTGGGCGAGTCAGCAGTCACTACGCGGTAGTCCGGCTCGAAGCGACGAACCAGCGCCGCCTCAGTCGCGATCCTCGCTTGCCGATCCGCGTCCACGACGACCAAGACTGGGGTCGCCAATCCAGCCATGCGGGTCGGATCAGATTGCTCTCTCACAAACGCCAGTCATCCCTCGAGTCCTGCGAGGTCTGGCCCGCGCCCATCGGATTCACCGGCCAGACTGCCGGCTCGTGGAGAGCCCAGCCGATACAGCACCTCGCCGGCGTGCGGCTCGACAAAGGTGTCGGGATCGGCCTGGTACGCGGCGATGTCGACGTCTGCGGGGTTGAGGTAGTTGAGGTTCACCGAGCGCACGACTTCTTCGGGAATACCGGTAGCCAGGGTGACGGTTACGCGGTTCCGTTCGCCGTGCTCGGCGCTCCACGTGCCCTGGCCCCGTAAGTGGGTGGAGTGCGCTAGATCGCCCCAAGGCTCGTTCTTGAATCTCTCCCACTGGCCGAGGAAGTAATCGCGGTTGTGATAGCCGATTTCGGCGATCTGGGGATGCATCACCGATATCTGAGTGATGTGCGGTGCGTAAATGATCACCTCACCGCCGTCGGCGACGATCGGTTCCAGCTTGTAGAAGCCCTTGGCGGCGGTCCAGATGTCTTCGTACTTGGTGGGCATGATCGAGAGCACCCGACGGACGGGCTGTTCCAGATAAGTGATGTGCGTTTGCGCCGAGATCTCGGCACAGGCTGCCCACGCGTCCTCCGGCGTCCCGAAGGCGGCGGCATGCAACGTGTCGGTGCCGGACGCGACCACCAGGCACAACCCCAGCCGCCGGGCCGGGATCAGGCTCGCAGCTTCGTTGACCAGCGCTCGAACCGGGGTGACGCCGCGGGTGCCGATCATCTCGGCACTGGTGATCAAGGCACCGACCCAGTGCGAGAGATTGATCAACTCAGGGCCAGAGACGCCGGGAAAGAAGTACTTGTTGCCGCCGGAGAAGCCGACGACCTCATGGGGGAAGACCGGTCCGATCACGATAGCGACGTCGGCATCGGCAACATGACGATTGATGCGCACCTCGACCGTAGTGTCGGTCAGCAGTCCGCCAGTGAGCTCGCTGAGCCGGTCAGCGCCGATGACCCCCAGCGAAGTGAAGGTTTCGGGTCGCCAGGACTCGTGGTTGAGGATTGTCCAACCGGGATAGGTAGCCTCGCTCGCCCCTGGGGTAAAGCCCAGGTGACGCCCCAGATGATCTTCACTCATGGCCTGGTGGGTGCCGAGGGCGATGACCACCTTCACCTGCTTGGCCCGGCCGGCCAGGGCTCCGTGCGCCGCCTGCAGCAACAAGGGCAATGGGCACGTCCGGGTGCCGTCCGGGACCACCAAACAGACCCTCTCGCCGTCAAGCTCAGCCTCGGCGAGAGCGGCGCTGACGAAACGGCTGACCGCGTCCGCCGAAAGTCGCTCTCCGACGCCGCCGATGGTGGCTGCACGCGCTGGGTCACCCGGATCTGTCCCGTAGTTCTGGTCTGATCGGGTATCGAGTTCATGCGTGGTGGTCATGGGGTCACCTTGCTCCCTCTGCAACCGTCGGCACAAGGAGAAGCGGCACAAGGAGAAGCGGTCAGCGACGCGTGTCCCACGAGCCACACCAGACATTGTCATTGTGCGTGCCGTGAAATGGGCTTCGGCCAACCAACTTCGCCACCAATGACCTGATCACTTCTGGTGTGGGGCTGTGAGCGTTGATCGCCGTTTTGACCATAGGCACATCGATCAGGTGATTGGGCATGTTGAGCGACACGAAGACGGTCGGCACCTCGGCGGCATACCACGGCGTCTCCGGGGCCATGGGCATCGACCACTTGATCCGCAGCGCACCCTGCTGAGCGAAGTCGGAGATGTTGGCCAAGATCAACGCGGCGTCGTAGCGGTCCGTGTAGTGCTCAGTCTCGGCGGAGATGAAGGACTGCATGTCGAGATCCTGGCCATCCGCGGCCAGCTCTTGAGCGGTCCGGTAGACGTCAACATCGAAGCCTGCGGCCGTCAGCTCCTCGACCGCGACCCGTTTGAACTCGGGAACCACCCCGGTGAAGTCAGGTGCGCTCTCCAGACAATAGAGCCGGATCCGTCGGTGCCGCGACGGGTCGAGCGGCAACGTGCCGGCCGTGTCCTTGAGCAGCGTGATCGTCTGATCGGCAATCCGCGCGGCGATGTTGTGGTGCTCCACCGAGCCGATCACCTCCAGCTCCCCTACCGGTGGAACAAGATCATCGGCGGACCGGCGGTGTAACCCGAGTTTGGCTTTCAGGCCGAGGATCCTCAGCAGCGCATCCTCGAGCCGTTCAGCGCTGATTTCCCCGGACTCTACGGCGGAACGGACGAAGCCGAAGTCCTCATTGTGATTCCGGAAGAACAAGATCATGTCGCAGCCCGCGGTGATGGCCTGCACCATCTGACGCTCCCGCGGCAGCGCCGAGGTGAGCCCAACCATCAGCGAGGCGTCGGTCAGGACAACCCCGTTGAAACCAAGATCATCACGCAGCAGATCGGTCAACAGCTCGGGCGCGACCGTCGCCGGCAGGATGTCGGCATCGGAGATCCCGGGCCGCAGCCGCCGGGAATACTCGGGCAGCATGATGTGGCCGACCATGATCGACTCGATGCCGGCGCCGATCCCCCATTCCCAGATCTTGCGGTAGCTGGCGTCCCATTCCTCCACCGAGCAGTCGTTGTAGGAGGTGACGACGTGCTGGTCACGTTCGTCGCGTCCGTCGCCGGGAAAGTGCTTCATGCACAGCGCGATCGGCCGATCACCAGCCCCTTCGCGGACCCCACGGCTGTACGCGTCGGCATAGGTGATCACTGTTTGGTGGTCGTTGCCGAAGGCGCGGGTGGCGATCACGGTGTTCCGCCAGTTGTGGTGGATGTCCACGATCGGTGTGAACGCCCAATTACAGCCCAGGGCCCGCGACTCGCGGCCTCCGACCAGACCCATCTGACGGGCGGCTTCAGTGTCGGGCGTCGAGGCGGTTTGTAGCGGTGTGGCGACCAGAGTGCCGTCGGCGCAGGCGCCGTTGCCGCCGGCCTCAATGTTCGAGGCAACCAACAACGGCACCTTCGACCGAGTTTGGGCGTGCCGAATATGGGCCTGAACGCTGGCGGAGTCGGTGTGGTTGTAGCGCATACCACCTGGGTGGTAGTCATCCACGATGTGATTGACGAAGTCGTCGTCGAAACGGTTGTTGAGGTTGATGAACAGCTGACCGACCTTTTCGTCAGTGCTCATTGAGTCGATCGTGGCGTGGACCCAGGCGATGGCCTCTTCGTCCAGGCGGTAAGGGATGGCTGTCAAATCTGGCTTACTCATTCAGGCTCCTGGCTGGCTGCTACTTCCTCTCCGGAAACATGCCTTCTTCGCGGATGCGCTGGTTGAGCTCACCCAAGTAGAGGTCGTCGTCGAATTCCAGCGGCACCTCATTTCCGGTCCAGCTGGAGAGGTGGATCGCATTGGCGAGTCGGACACCGTTGATGCCTTCTGCGCCGGGCGCGATGAGAGGGGTGCCGTCGAGGATGTTGGCGGCGAAGTTCTGCAGCACACCCGCGTGTTGGCTACCTCCGACCGAGTCGAACTCGATCACTTCCGATGCTGAGAAGGCACCTTTGTCGAGCTGTCCGGTGAGCACGCGCCTTACGTCGTCCGCGCTCATTTCGTCGCTGATCTGCCGCTCCGGCCTGCTCAGCCGGGTGATCGTGGCGGTCTTGCTGTCCTCGACGACGATCTTGCCGTTATCGCCGAGGATCTCGAAGCGGTCGGTGCCAACGAGGTCGTGGACGGCGGTGACGAAGACGCCGGTTGAGCCGTCACCGTAGTCGACGAGCGCAGTCACTTCATCCTCGACCGCGAGGTCACGCCGAAAGCCGTACCCGACTTTGGCGTAAACCGATTGCGGGAGGCCACAGATCCACTGCCACAGGTCGAGTTGGTGCGGGGCCTGGTTTACCAGGATGCCACCTCCCTCGCCGCCCCAGGTTGCTCGCCAGGCGCTCTGTTCGTAGTAGGCCCGCGGTCGCCACCACGTCGTGATGATCCAGCTGGTGTGGCGGATACTGCCGATCTCGCCGCCGTCGACGATCTCCTTGATTCGCTGGTAGAGCGGGTTATTGCGCTGGTTGAACATCATGGCGAACGACAACTCCGGCTTGTTCGCGGCGTAGTCATTAAGCTCACGCACCTGTTTGGTGTATATGCCGGCTGGCTTCTCGACGAGGGCGTGGATACCGCGCTCCAGCGCGCCGATAGCCACCTCCGGATGCAGGTAGGGCGGGACACAGATCACGACGGCATCCACGTCGCCACTGTCCAGCATGGTCGTGAGATCGACGTAGAAACCGACGCCGGGATAGGTCGACCGGATAGCCTCCGCCAGCACCGGATTGGGCTCACAGATGGCGCCAATCCTCATGTTGGGAACCATGCCGTCTGTGATCAACCGGGCGTACATCGAACCTTGCGCACCTAGTCCGACAATGCCGAGCCTCACTTGCTCAGCCATCGGCTGCCTGCTGGACAGCCTTGGCCTGCCCGAGGACCGCGTCGACGAAATCCTGGTCGGCGCCCAGCCCTGGCTCCAGGACGTCCAAGACCGCCGGGACCACCTCAGGCAGTTCACCAGAATTGGCTGCGTCCCGAGCAGCGGCCGCTCCGGCGTCTTTGATCGGCGCGCCCAGCCCGCGTAGATGCAGCACCCAGGCGGCGACCGTGGTGGCACACCCGATAGGTACTCGTCCCGCCGATCGCTCCGCGCGAATCGTCGGCACCGTGCGTACCAGCAACTTGGTTGACCCGTCAGCTGCAATCCGAGCCAGCTGATCGCGGGCCCGAGGGTTGGAGAAGCGCGTCAACAGCGCTTCCCGATACGCGACGATGTCCGCGGCCGGCAGAGTGAGATGGCGGCTCGCCTCATCCCAGAACATCTCCACCCAGGACCTGCACTCGGGATCGGCGATGGCTTCATCGATTGTCGAATGTCCCCGGATACTGCCGGCATAGGCGAGCATCGAGTGTGACCCGTTGAGAAGCCAGAGCTTGCGCTGCTCGAAGGGTTCCACCTCAGCGACGATGGCGACACCTGCTTCTTCCCAGCGTGGCCGACCAGCCGGGAATCCGCCCGAGACCACCCACTCGCTGAACGGCTCGGTCGCTACGGGAAATGCGTCGACGTATCCGCAAGCCCGCC
>DATEWO010000182.1:0-10534 GCA_035257925.1 Propionibacteriaceae bacterium
GTCTGGGAGCCATTGCGGGAGCCATTGGACCTCAGCAATGCCTCCGACATCCGAGCTGCAGCTGCGCGTTTCTGGCCTTCGACGAGATGCCCGTATACGTCTTTGGTGATGGCGACGCTGGAGTGTCCGAGAACTTCGGACACCACGTAGAGGTCGGTGCCCTGGGCCAGCATCATCGATGCTCCTGAGTGGCGCAGCTCGTGCAGGTGCCAGTGGCCGAGGCCGGCCCGCCGGCAGATCCGGGAGAACCAGTGCGACACGTTGTCCGGGTCCAGCGGCGTGCCCATGGCGCTCGGAAAGATCAAGTCGTGTTCCTGCGCGCCGGCACCAGCTCGACTTGCGAGAGGCGGGCGAGAGTGACAGCGTTGGACGTCCTTAGAGAACCCCGTATTGAAGTGCTGGATGTCAGCGCCGAAGCCGTGTAGGAAGTGCTGTAGATATTCCTCGGTCGGGAGGACCTTGACCACCTCGAACTGCGCGAGTCATGCCTGCCGCGTACCAGCCGCACGATACAGAAACCGTTGAACGCGGTCAGGGTGACGTTCAGAGCGACCATAGGCCACACATGAATGGCAGCATTGGCCGAAGCGACCCAATTGAACAACCCCAAGCGCAAATGCGCCGAGTAGACCAAACAGCAACGCAGTTCAGTTCGGCTGAACAAGGACGCGGTCCATAGGCGTCCGCGGCTGCGCGTAGAGCACTCGGCATGACGTGCGAGTAGAGGTCGGTCGTTGCCTTGTGGGCGTGCGTTGCAGCGGGCGGGCGGTCTGCAATGGGGTCATGCCCGGTCGTTCAGCAACTTGATGGCTGTCTCGACGGCCCGGGCGAGGAGCTGATCGGAGAGGTCGCGGTCTGTCAGCACCCGGGCGAGCTGCAGCGTGCCGAGCATCAATCCGAAGAGGGTGAGCGCGTCGGTTCGAGCCGCCTCGGCGTCTGTCGGGTCGAGACGCGACGCGATGTCGTCGATGACGCCCATCAGTTCGTCGGTGAAGACCTGTTTGGTGGCGGCGGGACGGCGGGCGATCTCGTCGAGCAGCGCAGCCGACGGGCAGCCGTCGGCGTACTGGTCGCGGTGCTGCGGGGACAGGTAGGAGCGGATGAATGCTTCGAGTCCCTGCCGATCCGGGGGCTGGGCGTCGAAGCTTTGGCGTTGGGCGCGCAGCTGGTCGGCGAGCGCGTTCGCGACGAGATCTTCCTTGGAGGCGAAGTGGGCGTAGAAGGCGCCGTTGGTTAGGCCGGCGTCGGACATCACGGCGGCCACGCCGGCGCCGTCGATGCCGTCTTGTTTGAAGCGCCGCCCGGCCGCTTCGAGGATGCGTTGTCTGGTGGCCTGCTTGTGGTCCTTGCTGTAGCGCACTAGCGACCTCTCTCGCCGAACTTCTGTCGATCGTGTCGTGGGGGACGTGTTCGCGTCCCACTATTGCATTATGACCGTACTATAGTAGTACGATCGTAATGCAAAGCTCAGTCAGCACGCACAAAGGAGAAAAGCGATGACGACGGTCCACACACCCACCGGTGCGGCTTTAACCATGACGTGGCAGAACGCGCCGACGCACACCATCACCGCTGGCGGGGTGGAGTTCGCCTACCGTCAGCTCGGCCCGGGCACCGGGGTGCCGGTGATCTTCCTCACCCACCTGGCCGCGGTCCTAGACAACTGGGATCCCCGAGTCGTGGACGGTCTCGCCGCCAAGCATCGTGTCATCACCTTCGACAACCGAGGTGTCGGTGCCTCCAGCGGGGCCACGCCGATGACCATCGAGGAGATGGCCAGCGACGCCGTCACCTTCATCCGCGCCCTCGGCTTCGATCAGGTCGACCTCTTCGGGTTGTCCATGGGCGGCATGATCGCCCAGGTGATTGCGCAGCAGCAGCCGCAGCTCGTGCGCAAGATGATCATCGCCGGAACCGGCCCTGCGGGGGGCGAAGGCATCGACAAGGTGACCCGCATCAGCTACCTCGACATCGCGCGAGGCCTGCTCACCCGCCAGGACCCCAAGCAGTTTCTGTTCTTCACCAGTACCCCGAACGGTCGCCGGGCCGGCAAGGAGTTCCTGGCGCGGCTGGAGGAACGTAGGAACGACCGCGACAAGGCCATCTCCGTGCGCTCGTTCCGTGCCCAGCTCAAGGCCATCCACCGATGGGGTCAGCAGAAGCCCGCCGACCTCGCGAGCATCCACCAGCCCGTGCTCGTCATGAACGGTGACAGCGACAAGATGGTGCCCACCAAGAACACCGTCGACCTCGACCGACGGCTCCCCGACAGCCAACTCGTCATCTATCCCGACGCCGGCCACGGCGGCGTGTTCCAGTTCCACCAGGACTTCGTCAAGCGGGCTCTCGAGTTCCTCTGAGAGGGAACGGTCATGAAGGCATTCGTGGTCGAGAAGTACGGCAAGGACGGACTCCGCGCCGCCGACGTAGCCGAGCCTGAGGTCGGCGACGGTGACGTGCTGGTCAAGGTGAGCGCCGCCAGCGTCAACCCTCTGGACAAGATGGTCCGTAACGGTGAGTTCAAGCAGCTCCTGAAGTACCGGCCACCGTTCGTGCTCGGCCACGACGTTGCCGGAGTGGTGACCAGGGTCGGCTCCGTCGTACGCGACTTCCGGGTAGGCGACGAGGTCTACGCCCGTCCCCGCGACCTGCGGATCGGGACCTTCGCGGAGTACATCGCGATCGATCAGGGCGACGTCGCGCCCAAGCCAGACTCGCTCACCCTGCACGAGGCGGCGGCGGTGCCGCTGGTGTCACTGGCTGCTTGGCAGGCCCTCGTCGACCGCGCCCACCTGAAACCTGGCCAGAAGGTCCTTGTCCACGCCGGCTCCGGCGGCCTGGGGTCGACCGTGATCCAGCTCGCCAAGCACCTCGGCGCCACGGTGGCGACGACCGCGAGCGGACAGAACGCGGAGCTGGTGCGCAGCCTCGGCGCCGACGTCGTCGTGGACCACAGGAAGCAGAACTTCGCCGAAGCGCTCTCCGGCTACGACCTCGTGCTGGACTCCCTAGGAGGCGAGAACCTCGAGAAGTCCCTCACGGTCCTCAAGCCCGGCGGACAGGCGATTAGCGTGACCGGCCCGCCGGACCCCGCGTTCGCTAAGCAGCTCGGGGCGCCCAAGTACATGGGCCTCGTGATGGGGCTGCTGAGCCGAAAGGTCCACAAGCAAGCCCGGAAGCTAGGTGTGAGCTACTCGTTCCTGTTCATGCAGGCCAACGGCGCCCAGCTGCGTGAGCTGGCCACCCTCTACGACGCCGGCCACCTCCGCCCGGTCATCGACACGACCTTCCCATTTGACCAGACCCTCGAGGCGCTGGCCTACGTCGAGCAGGGCCGCGCCAACGGCAAGGTCGTCATCACGCTCGACTGACAACCGTGAACCCCGCCCGTCGCCTGTCACGTCGAACGTAGCTGAAGATCGTGCCGCCAGTCCGACTAACCGAGGGCGAAGGCGTGAGGCTGACCGATCGACACGAACCGGCTCTACATATTCGACGCGGCGCCCGTCCTGCTCCGCTGCGGGTCGCGCTCCCGCGAAAGCTGAGCCTGCGACAAGCCCGCCACCGAACCCGATCTCGTTCCCGTCAGGATCGCGGTAGGTCACTTTCCGCACACTGTTCGGATGCTGCCATCGCAGCACAAACCAGATCTGGAGCTTGCTGCGGCGCCGCCACTAGCCCGGTCGTGGGCCCACGGATGCGGGTTGCGGTTGATCTCGTTCGCCAGTTCCACAACCGCCTGCACCAGGACATCCCCGTTGAGCAGTGCCGGACCGTTAGGGTCAGCGCCCTCCACCGCACTTCGAACACGCCGTGGCGAAATCGACTTTCAGCAAACTGGACACCTTCACCTGGTGGAGGCTTGTCCACATGCTGCGGGCCCGCCACGGCTGGAACTGGGGTCAGCTCCGTCGCCACCTGACCACCCCACCGGGCGGTGGTTGATGGCCGCGGACGGGGGTCGATACTTCCGGATCGAGGGCGTAACTGTTTCTCGCTACGCCTACCGAGGTACCAGATCCCTACCCCTGGCCACCCACGAATCCCGCCTGATGACAGCAACCGTGGAGAGCCCGTTGCCGCGAAATTGGCACGACGGGTTCGGCGAGCGGCCCGGGGAACCAGACCGGTGGTAACACCGACACTGCGCCCCGGGCCGACTCAACGTGCGCCGTGAGGCGCTGTGGCTGCCTTCCTCAGCCGGGTTCCAGACGGGTCGCGCGCCGGCATCCCGCGGACTCGTGGCCCGGTCGACCTGCCGATACATCACCGGAGTCCCCCCGAGTACTTGATGGACGTTCCGCCTGCGACTCATAGTGCCCAGCTCAGACCGTCCCAACAACGGCCTATCAGAGCCATCGATCGGCTATACGCGATTGGCCGACTGCGGCGCGGCCGGGACTGCTGTGGTTGCGGTCATGATCACAAGTGCGTGTGCGGCGACCACTAACTATGATTCGCCGGAAAGTGCGTTGACGCTGATCAGTCGAGATCGAGCCCATTGGTGACCAGTTTGGTGAGTACAGCCGACTCAGGGATGATCCGATTTCGGTCATTAGGTTCGCCCGAGGTGGGATTGTCCGAGGTTCAGCTCGGCCAGAGGCTAGGTCAAGTCCGCATCTAGCGTTTGGCGGAGGCTGCCAGGAGCGGGGTCAGCTCGTCGTCGCTGTCGAGTGAGGATGAGACCAGTCGCCGGACGGAGGCGGCGTCGTTGAGATCGATGGCGGTGTCGGCGAGAGGGGCGCAGTGGGCAAGGTTGATTGCGCGCGCCCGTGCTTTGACTGAGGGTACAGATTTGGGAGACACGCTCAGTTCGCGGACTCCGAGTCCGAGTAGGACAGGGATCGCAGTGTGGTCGGCGGCGGCTTCTCCGCAGACGGCGACCGGGATCCTGCCGCCCGCGGTGTGACAGACGTGCCGAATAAGTCTGAGCACGCTGGGGTCCAAGGGGTCTGAGAGGGCTGCAACGGCGGTGTTTCCCCGCTCCGCGGCGAGTGTGTATTGGGTCAGGTCGTTTGTTCCGATGCTGATGAAATCTAGGTAGGGGAGGAACGTCGCGATCTTCAGCGCGGCGGCGGGCACTTCGACCATCATGCCCACGCGGAGTCCTTCGGGGAGGCCAGCAGGACTGGCTGCTTCCTCGAGCACGCTACGCGCGGCCCGGATTTCGGCGATGGTTGTCACCATCGGAAACATCACACTGGTTGGCATCCTCCTGGCCACTTGGCAGATGGCTGAGAGCTGCTCGAGCAGCAGTTCCCGACGGTCCAGAGAGAGCCGAATTCCGCGGTGTCCGAGGAACGGATTCTCTTCGACCGGCATCGGCAGGTAGGTCAGCGGCTTGTCTCCCCCGACGTCCAGGGTGCGGAATGTGACACGGCGGCCTCCCATGGCGTCAGCGATGGCCAGGTATTCCGCGACTTGCTCTTGGAGGTCGGGTGCCCGATCGCGGTTGAGGAACAGGAATTCGGTACGGACTAGGCCGGCGCTGTCTGCTCCTTCAGCAGCTGCCGCGTGGGCGTCGGCGCGGGAGCCGAGGTTGGCGGCGACCTCGATCCGGGCGCCGTCGACGGTGTAGGCGGGTTCGCCGGCCGCGGCGCGGTGTCTGCTCTCCCGGGCAGCCAGTTCGGCTGCTCGCTGGCTGAACTGCGCCACTGTGGCGGCCGACGGGTCGATGACGAGCTCTCCGGTGCCGCCGTCGATGACGACGGTGGTCCCCTCGGCCAAGCCGAGTACGCCGGGTCCTGCCGCAACGAGGGCCGGGATGCCGCGTGAACGGGCGAGGATCGCGGCATGTGAGCTTGGGCTGCCGTAGGCGAGGACGATTCCTTGCACCGCGTCGACGTCGAGTTCGGCGGCCTGCGCGGGGGTCAGTTCCTTGGCTATCAGTATGCCGGGTCCGGTCATGGCGACGGCCGGCGCGCCAGTGAGTCCAACGGCCACCTGGCTCCCCACGGCCCGTACGTCCTCGGCGCGGGCGCGCAGGTAGGAGTCTGGCAGTTCAGACCATTGCTTCTCGACGACAGCGAGGGCATCGACCCAGGCCGTGACCGCACCGGCTCCGGAGTTGACTCGGTGCTTCACGTCCGCGAGCACTTCGGCGTCGCCGAGGAGCATCAGGTGGGCGTCGAAGATTTGGGCTTCCTGGGGCCCGACCTCCCGGGCGGCGACGGCTCTGATGCGCTCGATATCCCGACGCACGGCGGCTACCGCCTCGACGATACGACGCCACTCAGCCGTTGGGGTGCCTATGGGCCCGCGGTCGTCGGGGGCTGCTGGGGAGCGCATCATCCGGACCGGTCCGATACGGATACCTGGTGAGGCCGGCAATGGTCCGGTATTTTGCACCTGGACAGGGATTGGTGCGTCATCCAGCGGCTCGTCGAAGTTGCGCGCGGCCAGGGCGAGCAGGTGGTCGATCGCCTCGGGCGCCTGTGGACCCGATGCCGAGATCTCGACCTGATGGCCGTGCAGGGCAGCGAGCGTTGCGACCCGGCTGAGGCTCGCAGCCGGGACCGGGCCGGTTCCGGCGGTTAGATTGCGCAACCGGACCGAGGCATCCAGACCGCGCATCTCGCTGACGAGGCGCGCGGCAGGCCGCGCATGCAGTCCGTGGCGGTTGGCGACCGTGAACACAGCCACCACATCCGCCTGTTCACCAGCGGCAGGCGTGGGCGGCGATGTGGCTTCCGGATCGCCCAGTTGAGCGTCTTTGCCCATAAGTGCGTTGTGGGCTTCGGCGGCGACTTCCTTGCGACCGGCTCCGCCAGCGGCTGCTACGGCGGCGACAACCAATCCTTCGATGAGGGGTGCCGCTGACAGGACGACCCGTTCACGCACTTCTGGGTCATCGATGAGATCGAGGGCAAGTTCGGCGCTGAGCACCGCGCTGCCGAGGTCCATGAGGACGACGACGCCGGCGGGGCTGTCAACCTCCTGGATTGCCTCTTTGATGCGGACGGCGTCTGTGCCGAGGGTTACCTCGTCCAGGCCTGCGGCGATCGCGATAGGGACCGGGCGGCCGTGCAGCATCTCGGCTGCGAGTGCGACGGCGGCTCGGGCCAGGGCGCGGCTGTGCGAGACAATGACGATGCCGACGAGGCATCTGGACGAATCGTGTTCAGGTGTTGCCATCAGCACTCCCTCGCGATCCTTCGTCTGAACCATTGCGACCAGTCGTACGCCGGATCACAGCGATGCTCGGGTCGCCGCGGCCATGAGCAGCGCGACCGTGGTGGCGCCTGGGTCTTGGTGCCCGACGCTTCGCTCGCCCAGGTAACTGGCCCGGCCTTTCCGCGCGAGCATCGGCGTTGTGGCGTCGCGCCCACTCTCCGCTGCGACCAAGGCGAGCTTCAACGCGTCGGCCTTGTCCACACCCTCTGAGACAGCGCTGTCAAGTGCGTTCACCGCCGGAGCAAGCGCGTCATAGATCGTCTTGTCCCCAGCTTCGGCCTTCCCCCGAGCGACGATCCCTTCTAGGCCAGCGCGCAACGCTGCCGCAAGCTGGGCCAGTGAGATCTCCGCAGTGTCACCGAGGGAGGCCCCGACCCGGAGAAAGAATGTGCCGAACAACGGACCGCTAGCGCCGCCAACGGTGGAGACGAGAGTCATGCCGACCTTCTTCAATAGTGCCGAGGCCGTTACCGGTGGAGTGTCGTCGAGCGCAGCAACGACGGCCTGCATTCCGCGGTCCATGTTGGTGCCGTGGTCGCCGTCGCCGATCGCGGCATCCAGGTCGGTCAGCAGGTCTTTGTTCTCGGCGACGAGCACGGCGAAGCTTCGGACCCATCTGTCCAAAGCCGCCGTCCCCACCGCTTCGTCCATGTCAGGCGCCCCATCTCAGTGCTGGAGTCTTCACGGGAGCATCCCAGAGGGAGAGTAGCTCGTCGCCGACTTTGAGCAGGGTTACTGATGTGCCGGCCATGTCGAGCGAGGTGATGTAGGAACCGACAAGCGAGCGCGCCACCTGCACGCCGTGAGCGGTCAGAATTCGATTCACCTCGTTGTACATGACGTGCAGCTCGATCAGCGGTGTACCACCGAGCCCGTTGACGAAGGCGATGACGTGGTCGCCGTTGGTGAATGGCAGGTCGGCTAGCACGGGTTCGACGAGCATTTCAGCGATTTCCCGTGCGGTGGCAAGTGGCACGCGTTGACGGCCGGGCTCGCCGTGGATGCCGACTCCCAACTCCATCTCGTTTTCACCGAGGTCGAAGGTGGGCTTGCCAGCGGCCGGGACGGTGCACGAGGAGAGCGCCAGGCCCATGCTTCGACCATTCGCGTTTACCTGGCGGGCGATGTCGGCCACCTGCTCCAGGGTTCGGCCCTGTTCGGCTGCGGCGCCGGCGATCTTTTCCAGTAGCACGGTGACCCCGACGCCGCGCCGGCCGGCGGTCCAGGTGCTGTCCTGGACGGCGACGTCGTCGTCGGTGACCACGGAGAGGACCTGGGCACCAGTTGCCGCGGCCATTTCGGCCGCCATGTCGAAGTTCATGACGTCGCCGGTGTAGTTCTTGACCACATGCAGAACACCGGCGCCGCCGTCGACCAGCTTCGTCGCAGCGAGCATCTGGTCGGGTACCGGTGAGGTGAAGACCTCACCCGCACAGGCCGCGTCCAGCATGCCGAGTCCCACGAATCCGCCGTGAAGCGGCTCATGACCCGATCCTCCGCCTGAGATGATCCCCACCTTGTTGGGTCGCGGCGCGTCCCCACGGTAGATGATCTTGTGCTGGTGGTCGACGCGAAGATCCGGATGTGCCGCCTCAATCCCCTGTAACGCTTCGGCGACGACGTCTTGTGGGTCGTTGATGAGCTTCTTCATGATGTTGGTCTCCTTAGTTGGATCGTGTGTGGCGTCAGGCCGAGAGGCGCTGCCGGCTCGCCGGTTCAGAGTTCTCGCCCGACTCGTTCGATGACTCGGGGTCGGCGAGGTCAATTCCCTCTGATGAGGTTGCCCGGTCGGCTGGGGTGCGGGCAAGCACGCCATACAGCAGCGCGGCGACGACACCGGCGAGGAGTTCCGCGACGACGTAGACGGGGAGTTGCCTCCACTCCACCTGACCGCCCGCGATCTGCTGGACGAGCATCGGCCCGAAGGTGCGAGCCGGGTTGATTGAAGCCCCCGTTGCGGGAGCCACCGGAATGATGGCCGCGAAGACGACCAGGCCGATCGCGACGCCAGCGAAACCAGCAGCTGCCTTGCGGTGGATCACCCCGAAGATGACGAACACCAAGATGAAGGTGCCGACGAACTCGGCCGTGAACGCCTGGACCCAGCTGATGGAACTGTACGTGGCGACACCGAGGCCCACGTCGCTGGCCTTCTTGCCCAGAACGCCGATGATCGCCGCCGCCCCGAGGACCGCACCGGCCGCCTGCGCGAGAACATATCCGGGCACCTGCCGCCAGGGGAACTTGCCCGACACGGCGAGCCCGAGCGTCACCGCAGGGTTGATGTGGTTGCCGCCGATGTGGCCCAAGGCGTAAACCGTGGCCACGACGATCGTGCCGAACGCCAATGAGATCATGCCCAGATCAGCCATCGTGAACGGCGCATCACCGTTGACGATGAGCGTGGCGGGGACCGATCCCACGCCGATGAAGACCAGAAACGCGGTCCCGATGAACTCAGCCGCCAACCGCTGCGCCAGCGAACTCTCATCCAGCATGGCCCTACCTCCTTGAATTCTGAAGAAGATTCGATAATGTCGAATACTGTTCGGAGCATACACATATGCTTCACTATGACGCAAGACACATCCGGAACCTTCTGCGCAGAACCGGAGCGGAGCAAGGAGGGACGCGTGATCCAGTCGATCGACCGTGCGATCCGGGTGCTTTTCGCGCTGCAGGGAGCCCGGCGGATGACGCTCTCCGAACTCGCCGGCCGTCTCGAACTGCCCCCGTCGACTGTTCACGGCATCGTCCGCACCCTGGTCGCCCAGGGCATGGTCGTGCAAGAGCATGGTTTCGGCCGCTACCAGCTGGGCCCGGCGGTGCTGCGGCTCGGCAGTGTCTACCTCGACACGCTCGAGCTGCGGTCCAAGGCCATCCCCTGGGCCGAAGACCTCGCCCGCCGCACCGGTTACTCCGTACGCACCGGCGTGCTACTCCTCGATGACGTGGTGATCATCCATCACGAACCCAGACCGGACGGCAGCCGACAGATGCCCGAGGTGGGCATCGTCATCCCGGCCCACGCAAGCGCCCTGGGCAAAGCCATCCTCGCTTTCGACGACGATGCCACATCCCGCATGCTCGCGGCGTCGGCCCTGCGGAGCATGACTGGTGAAACCGTCACCTCGCCCATTGACCTCAAAGAGCAGCTCGCTGACATCGCCTCCACGGGGCTCGCTCGAGAGCAGGAGGAGGGCGTCCTTGGTGAATGCGCGATCGCCGGGCCGGTCTTCGACGTATCCGGCGCGCCGGTGGGAGCCATCGGATTAGTGGTGCCCTCCGCGAACTGGCCCGTCGACCGAACAACCAGCGACGCCGTCCGCGACGCCGCACGCGCTATCTCAAAAGAACTCGG
>DATEWO010000183.1:0-3027 GCA_035257925.1 Propionibacteriaceae bacterium
GATGCACCTGGATTGCTCGAGGAGTTTCTCGTGGGAGAAGAGCACACCTTCGACAGCATCACGGTCGGCGGCCAGACCGTGTTTTCCTCGATCGCCGACTACCAGCCGACGCCGTTGGAGGTCCTTCGTCAACCGTGGATTCAGTGGACCGTATTGCTCCCTCGGAAACTGGACGACCCGCGATACAACGGCATCTGGGAGATCGGCCCGGCGGCATTACAGGCCCTCGGCGTACGCGACGCGCTGACTCATATGGAGTGGTTTCGCCGGCAGGACGGCTCGGTTGCCGTATCGGAGGTCGCGGCCCGACCACCGGGTGCGCAGATCAGCTCAATGCTCGGGTACGTGCATGAGGTCGACTTCTACCAGGTCTGGGCGGAACTGGTCCTTCTCGGCACATTCGACCCACCCGAACGCCGCTACGCCGCTGGCACGGCGTACCTACGAGGCCAGGGCCGGGGTCGGGTCAGAGCAGTCCATGGAGTCGACGAGCTGCAGCGTGAGATCGGGCACCTCGTCGTGGAAGCCCGCTTGCCGGACGTGGGTCAACCCGCCTCCTCAAGTTATGAAGGCGAGGGATACATCATCGTCCGGGACGCCGATACCGAGGTCGTTCGGGATGCCCTGCGCCGCATCGTCAGCCGGATCCGAGTGGAGCTTGTGGAGGCGCAGTGAACGTTGTGATGATCTCGCCTGGATACCCGGCGGAGATGGCTTTTTTCACCCGAGCCCTGGCGGCCGTAGGCGCAACGGTCATCGGCGTCGGCGACCAGCCGCCATCCGCGCTGCCGGATGCGGCCCGGAACGCGCTCGCTCACTACGAGCACGTGACGCTCTCCGATGAGGGCGCCGTGCTAGGCGCGCTTCATGGTCTCGCCCAGCACATCTCCATCGACCAGGTCGAGTGCCTGTGGGAGCCGTACATGATCTTGGCGGCGCGAATCCGCGAGTCATTCGGCGTACCCGGCATGACTGTGGAGCAGACCGTACCGTTCCGCGACAAGGAGCGAATGAAACAGGCGATCGACGCCGCCGGGATCCGTACGCCGTGGCATGTCAGTGCAACGACCGTGGCCGACGTCTGGGAGGCGTCGGAGCGGGTCGGCTATCCACTCATCGTCAAGCCGATCGCCGGCGCTGGCTCGGCGGACACGTACCGGGTGGATTCCGCCGAAGAGCTGGGGAACGTGCTGCCGCTACTTCGGCACGTACCAGAGGTCAGCGTTGAGGAGTTCATCGACGGGGAGGAGTTCACCTACGACACGGTGTGTGCGGACGGGTCCATCCTGTTCGAGAACATCATGTGGTACCGGCCTCGGCCGTTGCAGATGAAGATGTACGAATGGATCAGCCCGGCGTCGATCACGCTGCGTGACCTGACCGTTCCGGACCTACAGGGCGGCCGTCAGATGGGCGCCGAGGTGCTCGCCGCGTTGGGTTTTCGTGCCGGGTTCACCCACATGGAGTGGTACCGCAAGTCTGATGGCGAAGCAGTTTTCGGTGAGATCGGCGGGCGGCCGCCGGGGGCGCGAGTGGTTGATCTGATGAATTACGCAACTGACGGCGACGTGTTCGTGGCGTGGGCGGAGGCTGTGGTCCACGGTCGGCTGTCAGAACCACTTGAGCGCCGGTACAACTCCGGGTGTGTGTTCAAACGCGCCAAGGGGGTTGGCCGGATTACTCACGTGGAAGGGCTGGACAAGTTGTTGGCCGAGTACGGCGAGCACGTCGTGCTTGTTGACCTGCTCCCTGTCGGTGCCCCACGTCGGGACTGGCGAGCCGTGCTGATCAGCGACGGAATGATCATCGTCCGGCATCCCGAATTACAACCAGTGATCGAGATGACGGAACGGATCGCCGCCGACGTCCACATGTACGCGAGCTGATCTTCATGCGGGCTGAGCTTGTCGAAGCCCCGCGCACCCTTCGACAGGCTCAGGGCGCATGACGCAAGCTGATCAACAGAACCGTGGCAAGTGGTGCGCAAACTGTCGCCGCCACCATGGCCAGTCATGCGCTACGTCGTAGCCCCAGAGGTCCAGCTCATGTGGGATGCCTTTGTCGGCGAGCACGCCGCCAAACGCCTTGGTGCTTTCCAGGGCGCCAGTGGTGTCTTCCCACATCCCTTGTCCACACACCAGAAGTAGGAACACCTGTGATCGCAGCCAGTCCAGATGGTCCCCGTCCATGTTGGGCAGATAGTCCAACGGGGTGTTGAAGTACATTGCGTCGCCGCGTTCGCCCCAGCCATACAAGGCGCTGAGGTCGTAGATCCCGGACATGCAGAGCGCCTGCGGAAAAAGATCTGCGCGCTTCAGGGCAAAGTTCGCAGCGTGAAACGCACCGAGACTGGTGCCTGTCGTCAGGATGCCGGCTGGTCCCCCACAATCGTCAAAAATCCACGGCACCACTTGATCGAGGATCCAGGACTCGTACGCGCCGTGCCGACGAGCGCGTTCCTCCAACGAAATCTGCTTATTGGACCAGCTTTCCGAGTCGAAGCTCGCCACGGAGTAGAGCTTTGCCCCGCCGCCTTCAATGAGATCGGCGACAACGTCGACCATCCCAAAGGATTCGAAGTCGTCCGCCCGGCCCATCTCGTGTGGAAAGGCGAGGACTGGACGACCCCAATGCCCGTACGCAATTACTGAGCCAGCCGCTCCGATCGCCGGTGACCAAAGATCGACGGTGCGGCGCCTCATACGAGATCCTTCGTTTTGAGCGAGTGGCGACACGTGCGTAGCAGCAAATGCGCCTGCAGTTAGTTGCCCGCAATTGCTGCTGCGACTAGTTTCGATCATCCACACGATCTCGGTACAACCGGGCCAGTGCAGGTCGCGCCCATCCCCAGACCTCCAGCCGCCGTTCGCGATCACCCGTCAGAAGAACTTGTTTCGTAGACTGAGCCGTCGTTACGAGGGAGGGGACTGACGTGGGCGATCCCTTGAACGAGCAGGGCGAGATCATGCCGGCGCTTCGGCAGGTGGTGGAGGCGGCCGGGCCGTACCTGGACGGGGTGCCGAAGCG
>DATEWO010000184.1:0-3112 GCA_035257925.1 Propionibacteriaceae bacterium
GACGCGGCTCTGGCCGCGCGGGTTCCCGACCATCCGCTGAAAGCCGTGCCGGCCGGTTGCGGAAGGTTTCGAACTTCTGCCAGAAGCTGATCTTCTCGGCAGCGCTCAGTTGATCAAGTGCGCCGCTCTCAACCGTTTCCAGCAGTTCAGCGAAGTCGTCGTTGAGCTTGTCGAGGACCACATCAAGCTGGGAGCGTTGCGTGCGCTCAGCAGCTGTTGGATCCCCGACTTCCATAGATCTATTCTATTCGAATCTATGTTCGATAGCAAGTCGGTTTTCAATAACTAGGGAAGATTTAGCACGGCTTCACCGATTTCAAGCTCAAGCGTTACCGATCGACGCCGGCGTGCTGTCATGGCCGGGAACCGTATTCCGCGCTGCCGATGGTCCAGGCGTTGGCTTGCTCGCTGAGGGTGAAGCCGAGCCCGGGGCGGTCGGATACCCACATCCGCCCATCACGAGTCTCGAGGTGCTCGTTGAACAGCGGGTCGAGCCAGTCGAAGTGCTCGACCCATGGCTCGATCGGATACGCCGCCGCTAGGTGGCAGTGGATCTCCATCGCGAAGTGCGGGGCGATCTCGAGCTGCTTCGACTCGGCGATCGTGGCGAGCTTGAGGAATTGGGTGATGCCGCCGATGCGCGGAGCGTCCGGCTGGACGATGTCGGCCGCGCCGGCGTCGATGAGCCGTACGTGCTCGGCGACGCTGGCCAACATCTCACCGGTCGCGATCGGGGTGTCGAGGGAGCGGGCCAGGTTGGCGTGGCCCTCGGCGTCGTAGGCGTCCAGCGGCTCCTCGATCCAGACGAGCCCGAACTCCTCGAAGATGCGGCCCATCCGTTGCGCGGTGGCGCGGTCCCACTGTTGGTTGGCGTCCACCATCAGCGGTACGTCGTCGTCAAGGAACTCGCGCACCTTGCTCACCCTTGCCACATCGGTGCGCCAGTTCGGCTGGCCGACCTTGAGCTTGATACCGCCGATGCCGGCTTCCAGGGACGCGGCGGCGTTGTCCAGCACCTGCTCGATGGGCGTATGCAGAAAGCCGCCGGAGGTGTTGTAGGTGCGCACGGAGTCCCGGTAGCTGCCGAGGAGCTTGGCGAGCGGCAGCCCGGCCCGCTTGGCTTTGAGGTCCCACAGCGCTACATCGAACGCGGCGATGGCCTGGGTCGCCAGGCCGCTGCGGCCCACGGAGGCGCCAGCCCAGCAGAGCTTCACCCAAAGTCTTCCGATATCACTGGGGTCCTCGCCGATCAAGACCTCGGCGATCTCCGTGGCATGGGCGAACTGGCCGGGACCGCCGGCCCGCTTGGAGTAGGAGAACCCGATGCCCTGGTGACCCTCCTGCGTGGTCACCTCGACGAACAGGAATGCGACCTCGGTCATCGGCTTTTGTCGTCCGGTGAGCACCTTGGCGTCGCTGATCGGGTTCGCCAGTGGCAGCGTGATGCTGGAGAGCTTCAGATGGGCGATCCTGTCGAGTGTGGCGGCGCCTGCGGAGGCGGCGATGCGCGAAGCATCCTGAGCGGCCAGCGCACTGGTCGGCGCTGTGGTGGTCCGGGTGGTCATGCCGTTTCCTCCCCGAGAAGTGAGGTCTGGGCGAGCGACTCGTAATGCTGGACCAGCCCGCTGTGGTCTTCGCTGTCATGTCCAGCTGCCGCGAGCGCGGTCATCATCTCCAGCACTGCGGCGGTCAGGGGGAGCGGTGCGCGGACGCCGTGGGAGGTGTCCAAGGCGTTCAGCAGGTCCTTGATATGCAGATTTATGCGGAATCCCGGTTTGAAGTTGTGTTCGAGCATCATCGGTGCCTTGGCCTCGAGGACGGTGCTGCCGGCGAGTCCGCCCTGGATCGCTTCGACCACCGCCTGCGGAGAGACTCCCGCCTTCTGAGCGAGCACCAGGGCTTCGGACACCGCGGCGATGTTTAGCGCGACGACCACCTGGTTGGCCAGTTTGGCAATGTTACCGGCGCCGATTTCACCGACGAAGACGACCGAGGCGGCCATGTCCGCGAGGACGTCCTTGACTTGGTCGAATACGGCTTGATCACCGCCGACCATGACCGACAGGGTGCCGTCGATGGCCTTGGGTTCCCCGCCGCTGACAGGGGCGTCCAGCATGCGGATGCCTTGCGCGGCCAGTCCTTCGGAGACCTCGCGCGCCACCAGCGGGGCGATGGAGCTCATGTCGACGAAGATCAGCCCGGGATGGCTGCCTTCGATGATGCCGTCGGGTCCGAGTGCGACGGTCTTTACGTCCGGAGAGTTTGGCAGCATGGTGATCACCAGCTCGACCTGGGCGGCGATGTCGCTGGGGGTGTCCACAGCGCTGGCGCCGGCGGCGGTCAGCTCCTGCGCTGCGGAGTTCTGGGCGCTGACGACGAGTTGGTGACCAGCCTTGATCAGGTTCTTGGCCATGGGTTTACCCATGATCCCCAAGCCGATAAATCCGATCTTCACTTGTGCGGGTTCCTTTCTGCGACCGAAGACATGAGCTGCCTGGCACGAGCTGAGAGGGCGGTGAGGTCGCCACCGAGCAGGACATCCTCCAGAAGGGCGCCGCTGACACCCACGGCAACAGCGCCGGCCTCCAGATAATCCGCCGCGACGTCCAAGGTGACGCCACCGGTCGGCATGATCGCTACGTCGGGGAGCGGACCCCGCAGCTCATTGAGGTAACTCACCCCGCCGAGCGGGCCAATCGGTGACACCTTCACTGCTGGTACACCCGCATTCCAGGCGGTGACCACTTCGGTCGGGGTCAGTGCCCCAGGGACGAAGGGGATCTGTTGTTCCCGTGCCGCGGTGGCAAGCTCGGGCAGGAAAATCTGGCTGACACTGAACTGGGCGCCGGCCTCGGTCGCGGCGCGGATGTGGTCGACGGTGCGCACCGTGCCAACACCGACGAGGGCCTCCGGCAGCAGCTTGCGCAGCTCGACCAGTGCGTCGAGAGCACCATCTGTAGTGAGCGTGTACTCGAAACAGCGGACGCCAGCGTCCCACAACACCTCGGACGCGGCCACGAAATGCTCAGCGGTGGGTGCGCGGAAGACAACCACAACCGCCCGCGGCGGCAGCGGGGAGGGGAGCCGGTCGGTGTTCATCAGATGCCTCCTC
>DATEWO010000185.1:0-15271 GCA_035257925.1 Propionibacteriaceae bacterium
GCGACCGACGGCTGTCGAGCCGGTGAAGGCGACCTTGTCGATGCCGGGGTGATTGATCAATGTTGATCCCACCTCGCCGGCTCCGGTGACGATGTTGACAACTCCGGGAGGCAAATCAGCATCGGCGATGATCTCGGCCAGCACCAAGATCGACAGCGGTGTGGTTTCGGCCGGCTTGATCACCACGGTGTTGCCAGCCGCCAGTGCGGGAGCGATCTTCCACGCCGCCATCAGCAGCGGGAAGTTCCAGGGAATGACCTGGCCGGCCACACCTAACGGTTGCGGTGCCGGTCCGAGGCCGAGATGTTGCAGCTTGTCAGCCCAGCCGGCGTGGTAGAAGAAGTGCTGCGCGGTAGCAGGCACGTCGAAATCCCGGGTTTCCTTGATCGGTTTTCCGTTGTCGAGAGTTTCCACCACGGCAAGCTCGCGGGATCGCTCGGCGATCGCACGCGCGATCCGGAACAGATACTTGCCGCGTTCGGCACCAGGCATGGATGACCAGACGTTCTGGTACGCCTGACGAGCGGCTTTGACTGCTCTGTCGATGTCGCCTGCATTGACTGTCGAGACTGTGGACAGCCTTTCACCCGTCCCGGGATTGATGGTGTCGCGATCCTCGCCGCTGCCTTCCTTGAAGCTCCCGTCGATGAAGGGCAGGTAGCGGTCCTTGATATCGGCAATGGCACTGGACTCAGGCGCCGGTGAGTATTCCCATTCCATGATCAGACTTCTCTCAGTCAACGGTCACATAGTCTGCGCCGGAGTAGTGGCCGTTCAACTGCGCCCGGCGTTGCATGATCAAGTCATTGAGTACTGAGGAGGCACCGAACCGGAAGTAGTACGCGTCGAGCCACTCAGGTCCCGCGACCTCGTGTACCGCGACGAGATAGCGGATCGCATCTTTGGAGGTACGGATGCCGCCGGCGGGTTTCACTCCTCGCTGTTCTCCGGTCTGGGCCCTCCAGTCCTTGACTGCCTGCAGCATCACGTGGGTGACGGGCAACGTGGCGGCGGGGGAGACCTTGCCGGTCGAGGTCTTGATGAAGTCCGCTCCAGCGAGCAGCGCGAGCCAGGAGGCGCGACGCACGTTGTCATAGGTCGCCAGCTCACCGGTTTCCAAGATCACCTTCAACCGAGCCGCACCGCACGCTTGCTTGATGGCAGTGATCTGATTAAAGACCCCCCCGTAACGACCTGCCAAGAAGGCGCCCCGATCGATCACCATGTCGATCTCATCGGCACCCGCATCGACCGCGATCTTGGTATCAGCCAGTTTCACCTCGAGGCTGGAGCGACCGGCGGGGAAGGCACTCGCCACTGATGCGACCTTGACACCAGAACCCTGCAGCTCCGCTACAGCGGTGGGCACCATATCGGGATAGACGCAGACGGCGGCGGCATGCGGTGTCTCAGGATTGTCTGGATCGGGCAGCATCGCTTTGCGCGCCAGGTTGCTTACCTTCCCTGGCGTGTCAGCACCTTCTAGCGTGGTGAGATCCACCATGGAGATCGCCAGGTCGATTGCCGCAAGTTTGGATGCGCGCTTGATGGAGCGGGTCGCTAACCCTGCGGCGCGCTGTTCGATTCCGACGGGATCAACACCGGGAAGCCCAAACAGGAAGCGCCGCAACGCGGACTCATCCGTGATCGCGTCTGCGAGGTGTGCCGGCAGGACCATCGTGGCCTCCGGCTCCTTGAGATCCTTTGCCGAGGCCGGGCTCATGCACTTGATCCTATGTTCCGGCTACCTGTCCGGGTCAGCCGTCGGTCCTTCGGACTGGATATGTTCGTCGATCGTGCGCTCTAGCTGGTACATGCGGCCGGCGAGCTCGCGAAGCTCGGTGAGAACCAGAGTCTCCTCGCGTTCGATCTCCCGCCCTTCGGAGCGAACCTCACGCACCAAGCCGGTTAAAGGGCCGTAGCTGAGCAGCTGAAAGAATGTCATGCGTGCAGGCAGGTCATTCACTCATCCGGGAGGAACAGACCCAGGCGACAGTCACCCCCCTCGAGCTGTTCTTCGACCTAGTCTTCGTCTTCGCGCTGACCCAGGTGACAGCTTTCATGGCTGACGAGGTCAGTTGGCACGGCATCCTGCGCGGTGCCCTGGTGATCATGCTGTTGTGGTGGGCCTGGACCGGCTACGCCTGGCTAGCCAACGTCGCCAGCGCCGAGGAACGACCGATCAAGCTGGCCATCCTTACCGGAATGGTGGCGATGTTCGTGCTGGCCCTCTGCATCCCGGAGGCCTTTGACGACCTGCCCGGCGGATTGCACGGACCCGTAGTACTGGCGCTGTGCTATCTGATCTTCCGGGCTATGCATCTCGTGATGTTCTTGATCGTTTCTCGGGAGGATGCGGGGCTACGGAAACAGGTGCTGCGATTCGCGTTCAGCGTCATCGCGAGCAGCGCGGTGCTGCTGGTGGCGTCGCAGTTCCAGGGATGGCTACAGACGGGCTTGTGGGTGCTGGCGCTGCTCGCTGACTACGTGGGTACCGCTCTGGGTGGCTTCAGAGGATGGCGGCTGCCCGCCCCGGGGCATTTCGCCGAACGGCACGGCTTGATCATCATCGTCGGGCTCGGCGAGTCGATCGTGGCGATCGGCGTGGGAGTGGCTCAGCAGCCCATTTCATGGGCCATCGTGGTTGCCTCAGTGCTGGGACTGATCTTGTCCTCGGCACTGTGGTGGGCCTACTTCGACGTCAGTGCCCTGCTGGGCGAACACGCCTTAGCCAGCGAACCTGTGGAGACTCGAGCGCGGCTGGCGCGTAACGCATACTCCTACGCGCACCTACCGCTGATGGTCGGTATCGTCCTGATGGCCTTCGGGCTGGAGAAAGTCCTGGAGTACGTCAGCGACAGTAGTGAGCATTCGCTCACCGATCCGTTGCCTGGGGTGGCGCTGGCGGCCCTGGTCGGCGGCGCGATGATCTACCTGCTTGGCCATGTGCTCTTCAAGTGGCTTACCACGCACACCGTCTCAGTCGTGCGTCTGGTCGCCGCGGTTGTCCTGCTGGCGGCGGTTCCGCTGATCGTGGCGCTGCCGGCACTGATCCAGCTGGGTGTGGTGGCGCTCATCGTCAGCTGCGCCATGGTGGTTGAGTCCATAGTGTTCGCCGAACACCGGCGTAAGGTCCGAGCCGAGCTGGCCAAGCACTGACGTAGGCCGGCGTGATCAGGCGAAGGCGTTCTCCCCGGTCAATGCCTGACCGATCACCAGCTGGTGGACTTCGGAGGTGCCCTCGTAGGTCAGCACCGACTCCAAGTTGTTGGCGTGGCGAAGCATCGGATACTCCAAGGTGATGCCGCTCGCGCCCAGGATGGTCCGGCACTCTCGGGCGATGGCGAGCGCCTCCCGCACGTTGTTGAGCTTGCCCAAGCTGACCTGCTCCGGCTTCAGTCGATGATCATCCTTGAGCCGCCCGAGATGCAGCGCCAGCAGGAAGCCCTTTTGCAGCTCCAGCGCCATGTCTGCCAGCTTCGCCTGGGTCAACTGGAGGGAGGCAAGTGGGCGGTCGAACACCTCCCGAGAAATCGCATAGTCGATCGCGGTTTCCAAGCAGTCTCGCGCCGCGCCGAGGACACCGAAGACGATGCCGAAGCGCGCCTCGTTCAGGCAAGACAATGGGCCACGCAAACCAGTCACCTCTGGGAGTACCGAATCGCTTGGCAGGTGGACATCCTCGAGCACCAGCTCTGAAGTGACCGAAGCACGCAGCGATAGCTTCTTGGTGATCTTGGGAGCCGAGAACCCAGGAGTATCGGTCGGGACGATGAAGCCCCTGATTCCTTCGTCGGTCTGCGCCCACACGATCGCAAGATCGGCGACAGATCCGTTGGTGATCCACATCTTGGTGCCGTTGATCACCCAGTCGTCGCCGTCCCGCTTGGCACGCGTCCGCATACCCGCTGGATTCGAACCGAAGTCGGCCTCAGTCAGCCCGAAGCAGCCGATCGCCTCGCCAGTGGCCATCCGGGGCAACCAGGTGGTCTTCTGCTCCTCGCTCCCGAACTTCCAGATCGCAAACATGGCAAGGGAGCCCTGCACGGACACCATGCTGCGTACGCCGGAGTCACCGGCCTCAAGCTCGAGGCAAGCCAACCCATACGAGACGGCGTTGGCTCCGGCGCAGCCGTAGCCCTGCAGGTGCATGCCAAGTAAACCGAGAGCACCGGCCTCCCGCATCAGATCAAGATCAAGATCACCATGCTCGTACCAGTCGGCGATGTTCGGCTTGACCCGCTGTGCCACAAAGTCGCGGACAGTCGCTTGGATATCGCGCTCCTCCTCGCTGAGAAGATGATCAACACCAAGCAGCTCGAGCGGCCCCATTCTGCTCATAGATTCAGTCCCATCTGTCCAGTGCTGCGATCGTCAGCCCCAGCGCTGCCTTTTCGATCTCGTCCTCGCTGAGCAGCACGTGCTCGGCGGCGGTGCCCAATGGCACGAAGCTGTCCTGGCTCGCAACCCGGTGGATGGGGCCGATGAAGCCGCCCTCCACCAGGGCCGTGACCACACCTTCACCGACACCTCCACTGTGCCGGGTTTCGTCCACCACCAGTACCCGGCCGGTCGATCCGGCCGCCGCCAGGATGTCCTCGACCGGCAGCGGAGCTAGCCAGCGCAAGTCGAGCACCTGGGCTGAGATTCCAGCGGCCGCAAGTCGGCGGGCCACCCGGAGACTCATCGGCACTCCATTGCCGAAGCTGATCATGGTGATCATGGCCGACTCGTCGTGATAGCTCCGGGCTCGCCCGATCGGCACATGCTGGTCATGATCAACGGCCAACCACGCCTGATCGCCTGGATCGTAGAGATCTCGCTGGTGATACAGCGCAATTGGCTCGAGAAAGACTGACATTGTCGAGTCGGCGATGGCGGCGGCGACGCAGGTCCGAAGCATCGCAGCGGCATCATCGGCGCGCGCCGGGCAGGCCACGACCAGTCCAGGAATATCCCGCAGCACCGCCACAGCGTTGTCGTTATGGAAGTGACCGCCGAAGCCTTTCTGGTAGCCAAGACCAGCGATTCGGACCACCATCGGGTTGCTGAAGCGCCCGCGGGAAAAGAACGGCAGCGTGGCGCCCTCCCCGCGTAATTGATCTTCGGCGTTGTGCAGGTAGGCGAGGTATTGCACCTCAGGGATGGGGATCAGGCCGGCGAGTCCGGCACCCAGCCCAAGGCCGAGAATGGACTGTTCATCGAGCACTGTGTCGAACACGCGAGCGGCTCCATACCTACGGGCCAGACGTGATGTGACGCCGTAGACCCCGCCCTTCACACCGACGTCCTCGCCAAAAACGATCACTCGGCGGTCAGCAGCGAGTAGCTCGTCGAGCGCGCCGTTGATCGACTCCGCGAGCGTACGTGCCTGCTGCCCTGCGACAGGCGCTGTCCTGAGCTTGTCGAAGGGCTGAGGGTGCTGGCTTCGGAGCGCGCGAGCGGTTTCTGCGACTCGATCTGGGTTGCGGGGCGCGAGCGGCGCCATGATCTCGGCCGCCGAGCTCAGTCGTGGCTCGGGTCGGAGTCGTTCGGCCTCCTCGTCGATCTCGAGGCGGATCGCCTGGTAGCGGCCCGCGATCTCGGCAGCGCTGGCGCCGAGCGCCCGAAGACACGATGCAGTGGCCAGTAGTGGATCGCGCGCGTAGTCCGCCTCGATCTCCCGCGGCCTGCGGTAACTGATCTCAGCGTCACTGCCGGCATGGCCTCCGAAACGTACTGTCCGCAGGTGCAGAAAAGCCGGTCGCCGCTGCTCCCTCACGGTGTCCACGGCATGCGCGACCGTCGGCCAGGCGGTCGCCGGATCAGAGCCATCGGCAGCCAGATACGCCAGTCCCGGCCTGGAACCGTACGCTGCCTCGATCCAGCCAGACGGTGTCGGGACCGAGATGCCGAAGCCGTTGTCCTCGCAGACAAACAGAATGGGCACCGGCAGGCCCCGATAGGCCGTGGCGAGGGCGGTGTTGATCGCTCCGACTGCAGTGGAGTGATTGGCTGATGCGTCTCCGAACGAGCACAGCACCACCGCGTCCTCTGGCCACTCACAGGCCACCTTGAGGCGGTGCGCCCGGTGCAGCGCGAATGCCAGGCCGACCGCCCTCGGGAGATGGGAGCCGATCGTAGAGGTTTGCGGGATAACAGCGAGATCGGGATGGCCGAAGACCTTGTGCCGGGCGCCGGCAATCGGCTCGTCTGCCAACCCCATCAGCCCCTGCAACACATCTCGGACGGGCGTCGATCCTGGCACCTGATGGGCGCGGGCCACGTAAAAGGCCCCTGAGCGGTAATGCAGCATAGCCGGATCACTAGTCCGCAGAGCCATCGCGACCATGGCGTTGCTTTCATGCCCAGATGAACCGATGGTGTAGAACCCGCGCCCTTCCCGTTGCAGCTCTCGGGCCACGAAATCCAGGTGCCGGCTGGTTGCCTGCGCCCGGAACAGCTCCCACCACCACGCCGACTTGTCCGCGTCGGTGGTCCCGGTGGTGACCACCGATGACAAGTCGGCGAGGGATTCGCGGAAGTGGCGGTCCAGCGGGTCCATCAAGAGTTCTAGAGGCGGAAGGTGGTGTCCGGAGTCAGCTCGACGATGTCCATCTGAGCCTTCTGCAGCCGGCCAGAGTAGTCCCAGTTCATCGCTTGCCAACGGGTGAACTGATCCAGCACCCAGATGCCCGACTGCCGAGACCCGTTACCGGACTTGCCGTTCCCCCCGAACGGCAGATGGGCCTCGGCGCCCGAGGTCGAGTTGTTGATCGACACCATGCCGGCGCCGATCTTGTCACGGAAGGTGAATGCGTCCTTGGGATCGGTGGTGTAAATGGAAGAGGAAAGCCCGTATCCCGGAGCGTTCGCCAGTTCGATGGCCTCGTTGAGCGACTGATATGTCGTCACGCCGACGATCGGCCCGAAGGTCTCCTCCATGAACATTTGATCACCGGGACGTACGCCGTCGACAACCATCGGGTGGTAGTACAGCCCGGTGCTCGGGTCACCGACGAAGCCCTCCCGCGGGTTGTCTTTGGTGATCTTGCCGTACGCGGCCTGGACAGCGTGGTGCGGCTGTACCCAGCTCATGAACTCCTCGAAGCGGTCTGCGAATTTCTTGTCGAGCATCGGGCCCATCAACACGTCCTGGGTGGGGTCCCCGACTCTGGCACTGGCCACGGCCGTATTGAACCTTGTCAAGAATTGATCATGGACTGACTCATGCACGATCACCGTGCCGAGCGAGGTACAACGCTGCCCTGCGGTGCCGAAACCTGAGAAGAGCGCACCCTCAACCGCAAGATCTAGATCAGCGCTCGGCGTGACCAGCAGCGGGTTCTTGCCACCGAGCTCCAAGCACGCAGTTTGCAGGTAGCGCCCGGTCAACCCGCCAATCTCCCGGCCGACGGCAGACGAGCCGGTGAAGCCCACTTTGTCAACGAGACCACCCTCCAGCGATTGCTGCAACCCAGAGAAGGTCGCGGCGCCATCGGCGTGCACGACATTGAAGACACCGTCCGGCAGCCCGCCGCCTCGTACGAAGAGTTCATGGAACACCGCGCTGCTCACTGCTGCGTATTCGGCGGGCTTCCATACGACTGTGTTGCCCGCCAGCAGCGCCGGAACGATGTACCACGCCGGCACGGCGACCGGGAAGTTCCCGGCTGTGATCACCGCGACGGTGCCGACCGGCCGGCGGAAGGTGAACAGCTGCTTGTCCGGCATCTCGCTCGGCACGGTTTGACCGTAGAGCCGCCGGCCTTCGCCGAGGAAGAAGTCGCAGGTGTCGATGATCTCGCGCACCTCACCCAGCGCTTCGCCGTACGGCTTGCCGATCTCGGCCGTGACCAGCCGTGCCAGTGCCTCTGCGTTGTCTTCGATCAGCCGGCCAATGTGTGCGATGGCGCGGCCCCGAATCGGCGCAGGTATGGCCGCCCACTCCTCCTGCGCCTTCTTGGCTGACTCGGCCGCCCTGACAAAGGTGGAGGCATCGCCGAAAGACACCTCGCCGACAACTTCATCAAGGCGTGCCGGGTTTGTGCTCGGCAGCGTATGGCCACCAGCCACCGGCGCGCCATCGATCACCGATGTCACCAACCCGCGAAGCGCGGGTGCTCTCTGGGGGATCGGCTCCCCCGATCTATCTCCATTCACGAATACTGCAGCTCCTTGCTGGCGACGCGTACCACGGAGCGACTAGTTGCTCCGACGGCTTCGTTAATCTCATCCTCACTCACCGACAGTGCCGGACGGAAGCGGATCGAGCGCTCACCGCAGGGCAGCACGATGACCCTCTCGACCGTCCGCAGATCGGTGACGACCGCATCGCGCTCGTCGCGGGTTTCCAGGTCAAAGGCGACGAACAAACCGCGGCCGCGAACGTTGCTGATCAGCCCTGAGTCGTCGCGAAGCTTCTCGAGTCCGGCCACGAGTTGCTCGCCCTTCGGCCCGGCCTGCTCGATGAGACCCTCGGACTCGATGATCTCCAGGGACCGGCGTGACCGGACCATGTCGACAAGCCCGCCACCCCATGTCGAGTTGATCCGTCCTGAGATCTGGAACACGTTGTCCGGGACCTCATCGACTCGACCACCGGCCATGATGCCGCCAACTTGCGCCTTCTTGGAGAAAGCGACGACATCAGGCTGGATCCCCAACTGCTGGTATGCCCAGGGGGTTCCCGTGGTACCGACCCCCGTCTGCACCTCGTCCAGAATGAAGAGCGCATCGTGGGCGTGCACCAGCTGAAGCATGGCCTGCAGGAACTCCGGTCGCATGTGGTTGTCGCCGCCCTCGCCCTGGATGGGTTCGGCAATGAACGCCGCAATGTCGTGCGGGTTCTCGGCAAACGCACGCTCAGCCTGGTGCAGGGCTAGCTCCTCCGCCGCGATCACCTCGCCCAGATGATCATGGAGCGGGTGCATGATCGCCGGCACATCGATCCTCGGCCAGTTGAACTTCGGGAATCGGTCGGTTTTGTTGGGTTCGGTGTTGGTCAGCGACAAGGTGTAGCCGCTGCGGCCGTGAAAGGCATGTGTCAGATGCATGATCTGGCTGCCCAGGTTTCGGTTGCGCCCGGCGGCTTGGTTCTTCCGACTCTTCCAGTCGAACGCGACCTTGAGCGCGTTCTCGACGGCCAGCGCTCCGCCCTCGATGAAGAACAGGTGGGGCAGCGCGGGATCGCCGAGTACGCGTACGAACGTCTCGACGAACTCGGCGTACGCGGTGCTGTACATGTCTGGATTGGCCGGCTTGTTGACCGCAATCTCGGCAAGCTCAGCCATGAACGTCGGATCGTCAGCGATGCCTGGCGGATTGACCCCAAGCGGAGCCGAGGCGAAAAAGGTGTACATGTCGAGGTAGTGCCGTCCGGTTCGGGCATCGACCAGCCGGCTACCTCGGCTGTGTCGTAAATCGAGTACCAGCTTCATGCCATCGGTCTGCACATGTCGCGCCAGAACCTCGTGCACTTCGGACGCCTGGACGTGTGTCTGTTCGGCCATGGGTCTCCTTCCCCGAGCAAAAAAAATCCACGTGACCCCCACACAGGTACCACAGATTCTAACGCAGGAGATGGAATTTGCGCCAATATGACGGCAAATGAGCGCTAGTTTGGCTAGTCGCAGTTCGGTATGCCCACACTGCAGGCCGTTGCCTCGAGGGCGAAGGCGCTGAGCAGCATGATCATTAACAGGATGAGGACCGCACCGACAATGACGTTGGCCGAGACAATCGTGCGGCCCTGCGGGCTGCCGTCCCACCTAGCCGCGGCAAAACGAGGTAGGCGATTGAGCAGGACGCTGACGGGCAAGGCCACCACCAGGAGAAGGAATGCGACCTGGCCGAGGAAGGCAGCCGCACCAAGCGGCGCGACAAAAGGCCTGAGTTCATGAAGTCCCATCTGGGCTGTGGTGAGCATGACGACGCTGAGCATCGCTAGCCCGACAATGATGTGTGCTGTGGTTGGGACGAAACGGGCCGACCTGCCTGCTGGCCGACGGAGGCGGGGGAGCAGGTTGATCACAAGTCCCAGAGGAACGCTCAGCAGGACGCCCAGCATGAGAGCGCGGCCCAGCGTCGTGGTGGTGCCGTCGGGATTGGTCAGCAGTGGCACGAAGGGCGGCTCATAGTCCAGTCTGACCAAAATCAGGAGCAGCAGCAGTGGCGTGGCCAGCGCCGCGCTGAGCACGGTGGCCCACCTCGCACCGAGCATGTCGCCAGCCTAATTCGCTGGCTCGCCGGTGGGGCCCGTCACAGCCCGAGCGCTATGGACATGTCGGACCGAATCGTCGCGAGCGTTGATCGCGCCTCGGCTCTGGCCGCAGCGAGGTCGGTGCTGCCGGAGGTATCCAGATGCGCTTCCAGATAGCACTTGAGTTTCGGCTCGGTGCCGGACGGCCGAACCACGACCTTGATCATTTCGCCGGCGATCAGGACCGCGTCAGTGGGCGGCAATTCATCAGCCCCATGCGCCAGATCAAGAACCGTGGTGGGTTGCCCGGCAAGGATCCTGGGCGGGTGTGCTCGAAGCCGAGCCATGGCTGTCGTGATGATCGTGGGATCATCGACGCGTACCGACATCTGGTCGGTTTCATAGACCCCGTAGCGGCGGGCGATCTCGTCCAGCCGATCCGGGATGCTCCGCCCCTCCGCCTTGAGACCGGCCGCGACGGTCAGCACCATGATGAGCGCGGATATCCCGTCCTTGTCAGGAACCGCTTCTGGATCCATGCAGTAGCCGATCGCCTCCTCATAGCCGTACGCCAGCCCGGGAACCCGCCCGATCCACTTGAACCCGGTCAGGGTGTAGACGAAAGGTTGGTCGTACGCAGCCGCAATAACCGAGAGCAGGGAGCTGGAGACGATCGAGGCTGCGTACGCACCGCGGACACCGCGCCGCAGGGCGTCCTCGCCGAGCAGGACACCGAGTTCATCGCCGCTCAGCATCCGCCACTCCCCGTCGACGACCACGGCTATTGCGCAGCGGTCGGCATCCGGGTCGTTCGCGATCACCAGATCGGCACTGATCTCTTGCGCTTGAGCCAGCGCAAGGTCGATCGCGCCAGGTTCCTCGGGATTCGGGAATGCGATTGTCGGAAAACTCGGATCCGGGGTGGCCTGCTCGGCAACCACGTGAGCAGCAGGAAAGCCGCAAGCCTGTACCGCGCGTCCAACCAACGAGCCTCCCACGCCGTGCAGTGGGGTGTAGACCCAACGCACTGCGCGCGGCGCATCTGGAGGTACCAAGGCTGCGACCCGATCTAGGTAGCCGGTCAGCAGCTCCTCTCCCAGGACCGTATAGGACTGAGAGCGCGGCACTTCGGACAGGCCTTGCCTGGTGATCTGCTTGATCCTCGAGGAGATCTCAACGTCGGCCGGCGGCACGATCTGAGAGCCGTCCCCGAGATAGACCTTGTACCCGTTGTCCTGGGGCGGATTGTGCGATGCGGTGACCACTACGCCGGCTACACAGCCGAAATGGCGGATCCCGAATGCCACCACAGGTGTAGCCAGTGATTCTGCCGTGATCATGGCCTGGAAGCCAGCACCGGACATGATCTCCGCGGTGTCTCGGGCGAAGACGTCTGAGTTGTGCCGGGCATCAAAGCCGATGATCACTTTGCCGCCAGCCAGGCCATGATCAAGAAGGTAGCTGGCGAGCCCGGCGGCCGCTGCGCCGACGACGACCCGATTCATGCGATTCGGCCCGGGGCCAAGCGCACCCCGAAGCCCGGCCGTGCCGAATTCGAGTCGGGAGGAGAACGCGTCGACAAGCTCTGCCCTTGCGCCGGCGTCCCCGGACTCCGCCGCTCTCAGCAGATCGTCCACCTGCTGCCGGGTCTGCGGATCCGGGTCCTGCTCGGTCCAGCTGGTGATCGTGCGGGCGAGCTCGGCGGAGAGGGTCGGTGCCCTGGAAGTCACAGTGCTGCCGCGATTCCTCCGAGTAACCGTCGCAGCCGCGGCCCAGCTTCTCGTCCGGCCTCGAGCACCTCCTCATGGCTGAGCGGCTGGGGTGAGATACCGGCCGCCAGGTTCGTGACCAGAGAGATGCCGAGTACCTCTGCGCCCAGCTCGCGGGCCGCGATGGTTTCGATCGTGGTTGACATGCCGACCAGGTCGCCGCCGAGCACCCCGGCCATCCGGACTTCCGCGGGAGTTTCGAACTGCGGCCCGCGGAACTGAACGTAGATCCCCTCCGGCAGGTCGGGATCCACCGAACGAGCAAGATCACGTAGCCGCGCCGAATAGGGCATCGACATATCAATAAAGCGTGCACCCAGCAACGGAGAGCTGCCCGTCAGATTGATGTAGTCGCGGATCAGGACTGTCGTCCCGGGCAACCATTCCGGGTTAAGGCCGCCGCACCCGTTCGTCAGCACGATCACCGCGGCGCCAGCGGCGACTGCAGAGCGCACCCCGTGCACCACCTGGTCCACTCCAAAGCCTTCGTAGAGATGGGTCCGCCCGGTGAAGATCGCCGCGAGCTTCCCCGTGGAGGTCGATACGATCCGGAGTGAGCCCCCATGACCGACCACGGTCGGCGGTGCACAGCCCGGCAGCTCAGCCAGCTCGCAGCTGCCAATCAGCTGGCCAAGATCATCAGCGGCGGCCGACCAGCCAGATCCCAGCACGAAAGCGACATCGACTTGGGGAATGTCGAAGCGTTCGAGGATGGCTGTTGCAGCGATCTTCGCGAGCGCGTAGGGATCGGATGGCACCTCAGTCCGCATGGCCGCACTCTAGCTGCGGAAGCTCACCAGCCGCTGACGCAGGGACGCGAGCGCAGCTCCGCGACATAGTCCGTGGGAGCACCGGCTGCTTCGGCGGCGTCGGCAAGGATGCCGATCGTCCGGGCGCTCGGGATGCCACCCTCGAAGTCATTGAGGACATAGACCCAGGCAGTCACCTCGCCCTCGAGTGTCGCCACCCGTACCCGGACCTTGCGATACAGACCGGTGACCGCGCTCTCCCATTCGTCGAGGGTGCTTTCGTCACCGGGCGTCACGTCGTACACGGCGACAAAGACCTGATTGTCGGGCTCCTCGACCAGCGTCGGCAGCGCCCCGTCCCAACCCTCGCCACCAAAAGTGACACGCCAGCCCTCGACCCATCCGGTGCCGCGCTGCGGTGAGTGGGGACAACGGGCGGCCATTTGACCTGGATCCAGGTTGCTTCCGTACGCCGCGTACAGCACAGCAGCGAGGCTATCTGGTCCGGGCCGTCGTCAGCGAGATGGAAGAATGCCGAAGGTGACCCGAGTGGTGATCGTCGGCGGAGGGCCTGGTGGTTACGAGGCAGCGTTGGTCGCCAGCCAGCTTGGTGGCGAGGTCACTCTGGTGGATAGTGACGGTCTTGGCGGCTCGGCCGTCCTCACCGACTGTGTGCCCTCAAAGACCTTGATCGCCACAGCGGAAGTCATGACTGACGTCCGCCAATCTGCCGATCTGGGGATGCGTTTTGGGCCTCTTGATCAAGGAGACGTGGATGCTGGAGTAAGCGTCCACCTGGAGGCGGTCAACCAGCGGGTACTCGATCTCGCCAAAAGGCAATCGTGCGACATCGAAGAGCGCCTGCTCCGCGAGAACGTCACCTTGCTTGCCGGCCGCGGCCGGCTTGATGGTCCCGAGCGTGTGATCGCCGAGACTGCAGATGGCGAGCAGTCGCTTCCCGCAGACATGATCTTGATCGCAACAGGAGCACACCCCCGCGAACTCCCTGACGCCAAGCCCGACGGCGAGCGGATCCTTACCTGGACGCAGGTGTATGGACTGACCGAGTTGCCGGAGCGACTGATCGTGGTTGGCTCGGGGGTGACGGGTGCGGAGTTTGCCAGCGCGTACGACGCCCTCGGCTGCGAGGTGGTGCTTGTCTCCTCGCGTGACCGCGTCCTCCCAGCTGAGGACGCCGATGCCGCTCAAGTGCTCGAGGACGTCTTCGTCCGGCGCGGCATGACCGTGTTGTCCCGGTCGCGCGCGCAGTCGGTCGAGCGCCACGGCGACCAGGTGACGGTGAGGTTGACCGATGGTCGCGCCGTGATCGGCTCGCACTGCTTGCTTGCCGTTGGGTCCCTACCCAACACGGCAGGCATCGGTCTTGAGGAGGCCGGGGTCAAGCTGGACCGTGGCGGCTTCATCGAGGTCGATCGGGTGTCGCGTACCTCGGCACGCGGCGTCTATGCGGCGGGGGACTGCACCGGTGTACTGATGCTCGCCTCGGTGGCTGCCATGCAGGGGCGGATTTCCATGTGGCATACGTTGGGCGAGGCAGTGTCTCCGCTGGATTTGAAGACAGTGTCGTCGAATGTGTTCACTGCGCCCGAGATCGCCACAGTGGGGGTAACCCAACTGCAGGTGGACTCGGGTGAAGTGCCGGCGCGCGTGGTGACCCTGCCGCTGCGGGGGAATGCCCGCGCCAAGATGCAGGGCAGCCGTGACGGCTTCGTCAAGCTGATCTGCCGCAAGGTGACCGGCATCGTGATCGGTGGCGTGGTAGTTGCCCCCCGGGCCAGTGAGTTGATCTACCCGGTAGCGATTGCGGTGGCACAGCGGCTCACCGTTGATCAAGTGTCGGAGTCGTTTACCGTGTATCCCTCCATGACCGGCTCAATCGCGGAGGCTGCCCGCCGACTGAAGGGCACTGGCACGATCAGCTGAACCAGTGCTGAGTGAGTGTTCGGCCAGCGATTCAGCCGAATCAATTCCCTCCTATTGATCTTGCACGGTACGGTTCTTGGGTGACAGTGGCAGCCCCAGTCGCCGTTACGGCGGCCGCAGAACTGCTCCGCGGCCGCAGCTGGGTCGCTCTCACTGGTGCGGGCATGTCGACCGACTCCGGGATCCCGGATTATCGCGGGCCGACCTCGATACGTGCCACGCCGATGCAGTACAGCGAGTTCCTCGGATCCGCCGATGCCCAGCGTCGCTATTGGGCCCGTTCCTACCTGGGCTGGCGCCGCATCGGCCGTGCGGAACCGAACCCCGGACATCGTGCCCTGGCAGAACTGGAAGCAGTTGGACTGACCGGAGTGATCACGCAAAATGTCGACGGGCTGCATGCAGCCGCCGGCAGTACCCGCGTTATCAACCTCCATGGCGACATCGCCAGCGTGGTCTGCGTGGAATGCGGGGATCGCTCGGAGCGCAGCGAGCTGCAGCTCCGGTTGCGGAACGCGAACCCGCAACTCGAAGAGCCGGACACCTTGGAGCATGCCGAGCTGCGGCCGGACGGTGATGCGGTAGTGCAGGATTGGCGGCAGTTCAGGCTGGTCAGCTGCAGCCGTTGC
>DATEWO010000186.1:0-16197 GCA_035257925.1 Propionibacteriaceae bacterium
GATCGAGCCGGTCCGCAGCGCCTTGTTGAAGTCGTCAACGTGCTTGAAACCGAATGCGGCGAGATCGTCGTATCGCATGTCCATCTCACGGACCACCCATTGCAGTGCTTCGGCGGCCCTCTTGGGATGGGTGATGATCGGCGTCACGAGGTGCGGGATTCCCTCGTACGCAGTGAGCTCAACTCGCTTCGGGTCGACCAAGAGCATCCTTACCTCGTCCGGGGTGGCCCGCATCATGACCGAGGTGATGATGGAGTTGACGAAGCTGGATTTGCCAGATCCCGTGGCACCGGCGACCAGCAAATGTGGCATTTTGGCCAGGTTGGCCACCACGAAGCCACCCTCGACGTCTTTGCCGAGACCGACCGTCATCGGATGATGATCATTCCTCGCGCGGGCCGACCGCAGCACATCCCCCAGAGAAACCACTTCCTTGTCACTGTTGGGGATCTCGATGCCGATAGCGGACTTTCCGGGGATCGGGGACAGGATCCGTACATCGGCGCTTGCCACCGCGTACGCGATGTTGCGACTCAACGCCGTGACCTTCTCCACCTTCACGGCCGGACCAAGCTCAACCTCGTATCGGGTGACGGTTGGACCGCGGCTGTACCCGGTGACGTGGGCGTCGATCTCGAACTGGAGCAGCACTTCGGTCAGCTGATGCACAACGGCGTCGGAGGCATTGGTACGCGCCTTGTGCACGCTGCCGTGCTTCAGGGTGGCCGGGTCGGGTAACAGATATTGCACATCGCCGGACAGCTGGAGTTGCTCCACGCGCTGTGGGATCGGGGTGTGCGGCGGAGCCTCCAACTCCTCGCCGTCGGTGCCGTGCACCGTGACGCCTGGCGGCAATCCGGCCGTGACCGTGCGACGGGACTCCAGAGTTGCCTCTGCCTCGTCGCCGTCTGGCGCCGCTGGGCTCGTCCCGCTGTCGCCTTGCCGACCGGACCTGGCCTGATCGCCGATCACCGGAGTCTCATAAGCCTGATTGCCGCGGTACTCAAGCTCAGGCACTACCTGACCCTCGATGACGACCGGCCGAGCTCGCAGCCGGGCCCGTAGCGAACGTAGGCGATCCGGAATCTGATGCAATGGAACGCCGGCGATGACGATCACACCGAAGAGCAACAGCAAGATCAGCAACGGCACCGCGACATAGACCGTTAGGAGGTCGGAAAGCAGGCTGGAAGAGATATAGCCGATAATGCCGCCCGCATCGCGGAGTTGTTCCGGCTCGTTGGTCCGCGGCAGCCCGCGCGCAATGTTGATCAAGCCCAGCAGGCCGAGCAGGAACGCGCTCCAGCCGATCACCTGCCGCCCAATCGGGCCATTCCGATCCGGATGCCGCAGGGTCCGCCAACCCATGAGCGCCAACAGAATCGGAGCTACATAGCTGAGAGTGCCGATAACGCTTGCGACGCCGATGGCAATGGCCGGCCCGACATCGCCTGGCAACCCCCACCAGACTGCTGCCCCGACGACAATCGCGCTGCCGAGCAGGAACAGTCCGACGCCGTCGCGCCGCAGGGCTGGGTCGACGTCGCTCACTCCAGGTCCGATTCGTCGCACCGCATTGCCCAGACTGTGCGCAAGACCGGTCAACATCGCCGCAATACCGAGTAAGACCCGATCGAAGAGGGAACGGCGGCGGCGGCTCCTTGACCGGTGGCTGCCAGATCGCTTGGCCGGAGCACTGGCCGGTGCGGCAGCAGTCGATGAGGGTCTCTTGCTTCCCCTCGACCGCGGTTTTGAACGCTGGGATGAGCCAGAGCTGTTGCGGGGCCGCGGTGGGGAAGACGCGCGGGTCGCCATACTTGGGAGGTTACAAGATCAATGGCCGGATGGACGGGTCACACGCCGCGCTTCAGTCGGATCGGCGAGATGCTGCCGCGACCGCCACAGATCAGGACCTGAAGTGGTCGAAACCCGCAGGTGCCTCCCACACCGCGCCATCCACCAGGACCCCAGGGTCATCCTCTGCAATGCCGACTGAGCCGACTATGAGCCAGCCTGCTGGTATGGCGTCCGGTGCTGGAAAGGTTGCCGCCAGGGCGTGGTCCTCGCCGCCGGTGAAAACGAAGCTGTATGGATCTGCGCCGGTGGCAGCTGCGACTGCCTGGAGTGGTTCGGGCAGCTCAAAAGCATCTCGACGCAGATCGATCAGCACATCTGACGCGCGGGCCACGTGGCCCAGGTCGGCAAGTAGGCCGTCGGAGATGTCGATCATGGAGGTGGCTCCGGCTCGCGCGGCATCCGCTCCGGCGCCATAGGCGATCTGAGGCACCCGGTGTGCCTCGACCAGCACACGAGGTGAACGGAATCCTCTGCCGAGTACCACCAGACCTGCAGCGGCCCAACCCAGTCGGCCGTGGATCGCGACCAGATCGCCCGGCCGTGCCCCCGACCGCAGCACCGGGTCGCGGCCCTCCAATGACCCCAAGGCCGTGACAGCAACCGTGATATCGCGCGCTCTGGTCACGTCCCCTCCGAGCAGGCTCACCCCGGCAGCCTGGCTTTCGAAGGACAGACCGTCGGCGAAATCGAGCACCCAGCCCAAGGGCAAGTCCGTCGGCGCGGAAAAGCCGACCAGCAGACCAGTTGCCCGGGCTCCCATCGCCTCGATATCGGCAATATTGACTGCGACAGCTCGACGTCCGACGTCGCGAGCCTCGGACCAATCGCGCCGGAAATGCACTCCCTCAACGAGCACGTCCACTGACATCACCACCGCATCGCCGATGGCCAGCACGGCCGCATCGTCCCCGGGGCCTACGCGGACATCAGCACCAAGCGACACCCTCTCGGTGATTGCCGCAATCAGTGGGAACTCCCCGATTTCCGCCAACCTGGCAGTGCGGCTGAGATTCACCGAGACCTCCCGCGCTCCCGCGTACCCGAAGCACTCCCGGACGATGTAGCGTGACGCACATCGGCGAGCGTACGCGGTCTCCGGCCCGGGCACTGACGACGCACCTGAGACTGAGAAGGCACCGCCGTCCCGGAACGCAGGAGGTACCACTCGATGGTCGTACAGGCATACATCTTGGTCCAGACCAACGTCGGCAAGGCGGCTGAGGTCGCTCATGCGATCGGCGCCATTCAAGGTGTCACGCTGGCTGAAGATGTAACCGGTCCTTACGACGTCATCGTGCGTGCTGAAGCCGCTAGTGTCGACGAACTCGGTCAACTGGTGGTTGCGAAAGTACAGGCGGTTCCTGGCATCACTCGCACCGTGACCTGCCCTGTCGTCCACATTTAGTTTTAGAGCTGCTCGCGCATCGCGCTTGGAATCCGCCGCCGTCGTCGTCGCTCGCAGAGGAAACTACGCCTCCGCTCGCTCCTCCTCCGTGCGACGGCGCGCGATTCCCGACGCTCGCAGCTGTTAGCGGAGGCCAACTGGACGACGTAGCGCCAACGTGATCAACCGCTCGACCAGCTCCGGGTAAGGCACACCGCTGGCCGCCCACATGCGCGGGAACATGGAGTGTTCGGTGAACCCCGGCATGGTGTTGATCTCGTTGACAACGACCTGACCCTCGTGCGTCAGGAACATGTCGACCCGAGCTAGACCTTCGCAGCCAATCGCCTCGAAAGTCCGTACCGCCAACTCCTGGACCTGGCTGGCCAGCTCAGGCCGCACCGCGGCTGGCACATCAAGATCAACCTGCTCTTCTGGCAGATACTTCGCCTCGAAGTCGTAGAAGCCGGACTTGCTGTGCACGCGAATCTCTGCCACAACGCTCGGCAGTGGACGCCCACCGTCGAGATCAGCCAGCACCCCGCACTCGAGTTCGCGGGCGTCGACGAAACCCTGTTCGACAATGATCTTGGGATCGTACGCCTGCGCGACTTGGATCGCCTCCTCGAGCTGCGCGGGATCGTCGACCTTGGAGATGCCCAAGCTTGACCCACCCCGGGACGGCTTGACGAAGACCGGATAGTGCAGCGCCGCAATGGCTTCCAGGCAAGCAGTCTTGTCGCGTCGCCACTCAGCAGGAGTAATCGGAACGAAAGGTCCAACCGGCAACCCAGACGCCGCAAGCACCAGTTTCATGTAGTGCTTGTCCATCCCGACAGCACTGGCCAGCACGCCCGCGCCAACGTAGCGAGTGCCCATCATCTCGAAGAGCCCCTGGATGGTGCCATCTTCACCAAACGGTCCATGCAGCAGAGTCAGCGCAACGTCGACCGGACCGAGATGGGAGAGAGCGGACTGATCACGTACCGCCAGTTCACTACCGCTCGAGACACGCATCAGCACGGCTTCGGCTGCGTTCTCGCCGAGTTCGGGCAATCTGCCGTCGGTCACGCCGAGCCGGCTGATGGTCTCAGGATCAACCAATATCCAGCGCCCGGTACGGGTGATACCGACGCCGATCACATCAAATCGATCCCGATCCAAGGCACTCAGTACCCCGGCGGCGGTCAGACAGGACACGCCGTGCTCGCTGCTGGTTCCGCCGAAGACCACCGCGACTCGGTGGGGGGAACCATTGGCCCCACGAATACTCGGCTGGATCTCACTCACGATCCTCGACCTTATCCGGGTACAGCGGCTCATGCCGGGCAGCCATCAGACTTGGCCTGTGACCAACCAGCCACAGCCTCCGGATAGACCACGATCGACCCCTTTGCATCCCGAAACCGTTGCGGTCACCGCCGGCCGTCCCGACCGGGTGGTGGATGCCCCGTTGAATCCGCCGGTGGTTTTCGCCTCCACCTTTGTCGGTGCGCACGACACAATCGCTGCCAACCTCGGGTACGGCCGCTACGCCAATCCGACCTGGCAGGCGCTCGAGCAAGCGATCGGCGCTTTGGAAGGCGGCCGAGCGCTGAGCTTCGCCTCAGGGATGGCCGCGGCGCACGCTGTGCTCGAGCTGATGCCGCCTAGCGGTGTCATCGTCATACCACACAACTGCTACCTCGGGATTGCCGAAGCCGTCGACCGACGGGCTATGAGGTACGGCTGGCAGGTGCGCCGGGTCAACGTCGCCGACACCACCGAGGTTTTGACGGCCGCCGAGGGCGCCGATGTGGTGTGGATCGAGTCACCCACCAATCCGACAATCGAGGTGGCGGACCTTCCCACGCTGGGCAACAATCTTGCCGATAAGTCGCTGTTCGTCGTCGACAACACTTTCGCAACTCCACTACTGCAACGTCCGCTGGAGTCCGGTGCCGATATCGTGCTGCATTCGGCCACCAAGCTGATCTCGGGCCACTCCGACGTACTGCTCGGCGTACTGGTAGCTAGAGCAGACGATCCACACATCTTCGACGCACTGGATGCAATCCGCCGCTCCTTCGGCGCGACTCCCGGTCCGATGGAGGTCTATCTTGCGCTACGGGGCCTGCGTACGCTGCCGTTGCGCCTGGCACAGGCCCAGGCAAGCGCCCAGGTGCTGGCCGAACGGCTGGCCGGGCAGAGTTCCGTGCAGCACGTGCGGTTCCCCGGACTCCGCACCGATCCTGCTCATGATCTCGCGCAGCGAACGATGTCTGGCTTTGGCACCTTGATCTCAATCGATCTGCCCGACGCAAAGACGGCGGAGGCTTTCATCGATGGCTGCACGCTCTGGGTGTTGGCTACCAGCCTCGGTGGAGTCGAGTCCACCCTCGAGCGACGCCGACGCTGGAAAGCCGAACTTCAGTCGGTACCGGAAGGCCTGGTACGGATGTCGGTTGGCATTGAACATGTCGAAGACCTGTGGACCGACCTCGCTCAGGCCCTTGATCGCCTGTAGCGAGTTCGCCAAGAAAGCTGTGTCAGTAACGCTCCGGCTTGGCCGAGCGAGACATCAGCGTCGTGATCATCTCGGCCGGCGTCAGCTCGGCGGCAATGACAGCAGCCACGTTCTCAACGATCGGCATTTCAATCTGATGTTTGGCAGCAAGTTCGGTGATCGACGCACAAGACTTCACGCCCTCAGCGACCTGCCGGGTTGATGCGGTGATCTCGGCGACGGTGCGTCCTCTGCCAAGCTCCTCACCGAATCTGCGGTTCCGTGACAGCGGAGATGAGCATGTCGCAACAAGATCACCAAGGCCAGCAAGCCCGGAGAAGGTGTAGGGGTCAGCGCCCAGAGCCACCCCAAGTCGACTGATCTCAGCCAGCCCTCTGGTGATCACTGACGCCGTGGCATTGGCGCCCAGGCCGAGTCCCATCGCCATGCCAACAGCCAACGCAATCACGTTTTTGGTAGCCCCGCCTAGCTCGCATCCGACCACATCGGTGTTGGTGTACGCGCGGAAACGCGCGGTATGACAGACGGCCTGGAATGCTTCGGCCGTCGCAAGCGAAATGCTTGCCACTACACTCGCCGACGGCTGCCGCTCGGCGATCTCCCGCGCCAGGTTGGGACCGGTAACGACCACAATCCGCTCGGCGGCGATACTGCCGGCCTCGGCAATCACCTCACTCATCCGCAACCCAGTCCCGAGCTCGATTCCCTTTGCCAGGCTCACCACGATGGCGTTCTCGGGGATCTGCCATTGACTGAGGTTGCTGCGGAGCGCTTGTGAGGGTACGGCCAGCACCACGAAGTCGGCCCCGTTCATGGCTTCGTGCGGATCACTCACTGCCTTCAAGGACGCCGGCAGCGGTAGATCCGGAAAGTACTCCGGGTTCCGGTGTTCCATGTTGATCTTGTCGGCGAGCTCACGGCGCCGCGCCCACAGAGTCACCTGATTGCCGGCGTCGGATAGCACAAGGGCAAAACCGGTACCCCAGGAGCCGGAGCCCATCACCGCGACGCGCGCTCGGCCCTCGATAGCCGCAGTGTCGCTCATGTTCGTTCTCCGGTCGTCTCGCTGTCCGGGTCGTAGCGGTGCGCGGGCGCTGGCGCCTCGCGTAGCTCCGCGACCAGGACAGTGATGGCGTCCATGATTCTTGTCGTCGCCGCATCAAGTGTGGCCGCAGTCAGCGGCTTCTGGAGAAGATCATCAAGTGAGACCGGGTCGCCCGCAGCGATGCGCAATGTCTTGCGAGGGAACAGCTTGGGGAACCGCGGCGTGCGACCCGGCATCAGTTCCTGAGCACCCCACTGTCCAATCGGCACCACTGGACAACCGGTCGTGAATGCAAGCCGCGCAGCACCAGTCTTGCCCCGCATCGGCCACAAGTCGGGATCTCTGGTGATCGTTCCCTCCGGATATATCACCAGCGCCCGTCCTTGCTCGATCGCCCGTGCGGCGGCAGTGAGCGCGTCCTTGGATTGCGCGGAATCGCGCTGCACAGGGATCTGCCCAGAGGCGGCGATGATGCGCCCGACTACCGGAATCTCGAATACTGATGCTTTCGCCAGGAATCGCGGCCAGCGCCCGGAGAACGCAAGGAACTGCCCGACAGCGAGGGGATCTGCGTTGGAGATGTGGTTGGCGACGAAGATGACTCCGCCGGTCTGCGGCACTTTGCCCTGGTACCTCCAATCCCGCTTGGTCAGCGGCCTCATGATCGTGTTGAGAATCCTCACGACCGTCGAGATCGTCTGTCCGCCGGGCTCCTGATTGACCTGTGACAGTGGCCGGAGTTCGGGGTGCCGACTTGCGGCGGCATTCTCGGCCATCGACACCTCAGTCTGGATGAATGGGTCTTGGGCGATCCACGGTCGGTTACGGTCGGCTCGGCTTGGTTCACAGCCCATGAGTGGCTTCACCTTACGGGATCGTGGCAGCATCATCATGCGCGTGATCCGTGAGAGGAGTTCCTCAGCGTGCCTGTTGACCCCGAGTCGGGATGATGGGCGGCTCCCCCGCTGCGGCGGTGATCGCTCTCAAACCGATCGAGCATGCCAAGTCCCGCCTCGCCATACCTGACCCCTTGCGGCGCCGGCTCGCGTGGACGATGGCGCTCGACACCCTGTCCGCGCTGTGTCGCGCGCTGCCGTATGTCCTCGTCGTCAGTGATCAGCCCGCCTTGGAGGCGCGTTTGCGCGGAGCGGGACTTGCGCTGGAGGTCATCAGCGAGTCCGGCCACATCGGCATGAATTCGGCCCTCACCCGGGGCGCGTTGAGCCTCCGCGCACGGGGATTCACTTCCGTCTTGGCCGCAGTCGGTGATCTTCCTGCCCTGCGGCCCGAGTCCGTCACGCGGATTCTCGCTGCCTCGCGAGCGCACCCGCGGTCCTTTGTCGCGGATGCATCAGGCATTGGCACCACCATGCTCATGGCACACGACGTCGAGCTGGCGCCACAGTTTCAGGGCCGGTCAGCCGCCGCTCACCATGCTTCAGGCGCAGTGAGTCTTGCTGAGGAGACGATCGGATCGCCGGTCGCCGATGCCCGTCGTGATGTTGACACCGAAGCCGATCTGGCAGCGGCAATCGGGCTGGGCGTCGGTCCGGCAACCAGTGCCCTTATCGATCATGAGCGAGGCGGCCTCGGCCGCTATCAGCTGATCACCGCGACGCAATGGCGCAACGCGGCGGGACACCAGCTGGCTGTCACCGCAACCGGAAGGCGGATCGCGTTACCGGCCAATGCGCTCAGTGGCGAACTTCGGCACGCACGCCTTGGCCAGCGGCTACACGCGGTAGAGGCCGATGACCGGGTGCTATCCGCTTGGCTATAGCTCCCTGCGAGCGCTAACGCTTGGCAGCGGTCTTCTTGGCCGTAGTGGCTTTCTTGGCTGCAGGCTTGGCAACGGCCTTCCTTGGAGCCACTGCGGCCTTTGCAGACGTCGCCTTCTTGGCGGTCGCTTTGGGTACCTTCTTAGCCCCTGACACGTAGGCCTTCAGGTCCGACCCCGCGCGGAATCGCGGAACCGCCGTGGCCTTGGCGCGCTTGCGCTCACCCGTACGCGGGTTCCTCACCATCCGGGCAGAACGATGCACCTTTTCGAAGACGCCAAATCCCGTGATCGAGACCTTCTCCCCAGCGGCAGTCTTGTAGGTAATGGTTTCCACCACGGCGTTGAGGGCCTTGGCTGCTTCGCTCTTGCTGCCGTCGTAGTAGGCAGACACCGCCTGAATCAATTCAGCCTTGTTCACAGCTCCCCTTCTCGATGATGCGATACCAAGCTTGCTGGGACCTTGGGCAGCGTACGGTACGTCTGCAGAGCCAACGCTAGGGAAGATCGCCCAGTCAGACAATCACCTTGGTCGCACATTTTGGTGTGTTGTAAGGAAAACAGCCCGATCATGGGCAACTAACCGCTGCTGGCGACCTTTGCTGGAAGGGTCTTCGGTTTGTACGGCGCCCGAGTGCTCTCGAACTCGTCGATCTGATCAACGTGCCGCAGCGTAAGCCCGATGTCATCCAGGCCTTCCAACAGCCGCCATCTGGTGTAGTCGTCGATCTCGAAGGGGGTGTGGAAGCCTTCGGCGGTGATCTGCCGGCTGAGGAGGTCGACGGTGATAGGGACGGCAGGATGTTCCTCGACGAAGTCCCAGAGCTCCTCGATGATCTTTTGCTCAACGACCGCTATGAGCAGCCCAGCCTTGCCCGAGTTGCCTCGGAAAATGTCTCCGAAGCGCGACCCAATCACCACCTTGAACCCGTAGTTCTGCAACGCCCAGACCGCATGCTCTCGTGACGAACCCGTGCCGAAGTCGGGGCCGGCGATCAAGATCGTCGCTCCTGCGTACTGCGGCAGATTGAGCACGAAGTTGGGGTCATTGCGCCAGGCCGCGAACAGTCCGTCCTCGAAGCCGGTCTTGGTTACCCGCTTGAGGTAGACGGCTGGAATGATCTGGTCGGTGTCGACATTGCTCCTGCGCAGTGGAAGGGCGGTGCCGGTGTGGCTGACGAAGGCTTCCATGATCATCGTGTCCGATACAGGTCGGCAGGTGAGCTGAGGGTGCCTGTTACGGCGGTCGCAGCCGCAACCAGCGGCGATACCAGATGGGTCCGTCCGCCCTTACCCTGCCGGCCCTCGAAGTTGCGATTCGAGGTGGAGGCAGCACGCTCACCAGGAGCGAGTTGATCTGGGTTCATGCCCAGACACATCGAGCAGCCCGCCGCGCGCCACTCGGCCCCGGCGTCTTTGAAGATCACGTCCAGACCTTCGGACTCCGCCTGCAGACGAACCCGCGCGGAACCGGGTACAACCAGCATCCGCAGGTTGTCAGCGACATGATGGCCTTTGATCACGTCGGCGGCGGCGCGCAGATCCTCGATTCGCCCATTGGTGCAGGAACCTAGAAAGACGGTGTCTACCCGGATGTCGCGCATTTTCTGGCCAGGTTTCAGCGCCATGTATTCCAGCGCCTTGGCTGCGGCTGTCCGGTCGGCCTCCTCGGCGAAGAGCTCCGGATCGGGCACCTCGGCACCCAGCGGAACGCCCTGACCAGGATTGGTTCCCCACGTCACGAAGGGGGTCAGCTGACTTGCGTCGAGATCAACTTCGGCGTCGAAGATGGCGTCGGGGTCGCTGTGCAACGTCCTCCAGTAGGCCAGGGCCGCGTCCCAGTCGGCACCTTCTGGAGCATGCGGCCGTCCTTTGAGGTAGGCGAAGGTGGTTTCGTCTGGTGCGATCATGCCGGCCTTGGCGCCCCATTCGATGCTCATGTTGCAGATCGTCATGCGACCCTCCATGCTGAGGGCCTCAATGGCCGAGCCGCGGTACTCCACGATGTAGCCCTGGCCGCCGCCGGTGCCCACCTTGGCGATTAGCGCCAGCACAATGTCCTTTGCGGTAACGCCTACCGGCAGCTCACCGTTGACATTGACTGCCATCGTCTTGGGCCTCGCCTGCGGCAGAGTCTGGGTGGCCAAGACGTGTTCAACCTCAGAGGTACCGATACCGAACGCGATAGCGCCGAATGCGCCGTGCGTCGAGGTGTGGGAGTCGCCACAGACCACGGTCAGTCCTGGCTGGGTCAGGCCCAGCTGCGGCCCGATGATGTGCACGATGCCCTGATCAAGATCGCCAAGACTGTGGATGCGGATGCCGAACTCGCGGGCATTGTGGCGCAAGGTATCGACCTGAGTCCGCGACACCGGGTCGGCGATCGGTTGATCAATGTTCAGCGTCGGAGTGTTGTGGTCCTCAGTCGCCAAGGTGAGGTCAGGACGACGAACAGGTCGACCGGCCTGCCGCAGGCCATCGAAGGCCTGCGGACTGGTCACCTCGTGAACGAGGTGTAGATCGATGAAGAGCAGATCGGGCTCACCCTCGGCGGTTCGTACGACGTGGTCGTCCCATACTTTCTCGCTCAGCGTCTGGCCCATGACGATTGTTCTTCTCCTTGTCCCCTTCTGCCACATGATTCTGCCAAGCTGTCTCGCGAACATTCCGCGAGTCTCAAGCTAATCTTCGCACTTGCCTTCCAGCATCCGAGACGGCAGTATCAAGGCATGGACAACTCTAGCGGTGTCGGCGTCCTGGACAAAGCCGCCCTCGTGCTCAGCGCATTGGAGACGGGACCGACCACCCTCGCTGGTTTGGTGGCCGCGACCGGGCTGGCCCGACCAACCGCTCATCGCCTTGCTGTCGCCCTCGAGCATCATCGTCTGGTGAGTCGGGATCTGCAAGGCCGATTCATCCTCGGCCCCCGCCTTGGGGAGCTGGCGTCGGCTGCTGGTGAGGACCGGCTGTTGGCAACGGCCGGACCGGTACTGGCCAGGCTCCGCGACATCACCGGGGAATCGGCTCAGATGTTCCGGCGACAAGGCGACTACAGGGTGTGTGTCGCAACAGCGGAGCGCATGTCTGGATTGCGTGACAGCGTGCCTGTCGGCACCCAGCTGACGATGAGCGCGGGCTCTGCGGCTCAGGTGCTGCTGGCCTGGGAGGAGCCTGACCGCATGCAGCGTGGGCTACGCGGCAGCCGCTACTCGGCGGTCGCCCTGGCCGCAGTCCGGCGGCGTGGCTGGGCCCATTCGGTTGGCGAGCGGGAACCGGGCGTGGCATCTGTCTCGGCACCCGTACGCTCCCCGTCCGGCAAGGTCATCGCTGCGGTCAGCGTGTCCGGGCCTATCGAACGTCTGTCCCGCCAGCCCGGCCGCCTGCATGCGCCTGCGGTGATCGCCGCCGCGGAACGTTTGAGTGAAGTGCTTCGTCGGAGCGGTGGCGAGTAGCCCTTGACCTGCGGTCGATAGGGTCGAATCTGTGGAGCAACCCGTCATACACCGGCCGGCCCGAGTGGATCAGGCGCTGCAGCGCTGGCGGGCGCGGCGCGCTCGTGATGCTGGCCACATTCCCGAGGTAATTCCCTACACCGGCTATGGTTCGACGAGCTGGCTGCGGGTGCTTGCTCGCGTGTTGCTGGCGAAGCCGGTCGAGCGCCGTTCTCAGGTACCTACCGGAGCGCGCGGCTGGCGCAACTTCGTTGGCGTTCCGGTGGAGGACGCGCAGGTGAGTGTCCGTATCGGCGAACGATCCCTGGAGGTCCAGGCCGACCGCAGCGGGGTCATCGACGTGGTTGTGGATGTTGATCTTGAGCCGGGCTGGCATCAAATCGGGCTGAGCTCCGAAGGGTCGGCGGTCGCGACGGCTCTTGTGTTCGTCGTGGATCCAGAAGCGACGTTCGGTGTCGTCTCCGACATTGACGACACGGTGATGGTCACCGCTTTGCCGCGGCCGCTGCTGGCTGCCTGGCACACATTCGTCGTCAACGAACATGCCCGGGCGACGACCCCTGGAATGCCGGTTCTCTACGAGCGACTCACCACTCGCTACGCCGGCGCGCCACTGATCTACCTGTCGACGGGAGCGTGGAACGTCGCACCGACCTTGACCCGCTTTCTGTCGCGCAACCTGTATCCAGCCGGTGCGCTCCTGCTGACCGACTGGGGTCCGACGGCCGATCGCTGGTTCCGCAGCGGTCGGGAGCACAAGCGCAGCAGTCTGGAACGCCTCGCCCGCGAGTTCCCGCAGATCAAGTGGCTGCTGATCGGCGACGACGGGCAGCACGACGAGTCGATCTATGGCGAGTTCGTGAAGGAGCATCCCGACAATGTGGCGGCGATCTGTATCCGCCAGCTGACACCCAGCGAGGCGGTGCTGGCCGGCAGCAGCTTCCGCGGACATGCAAGCACACGTGATTCAACCGTGCCGTGGCTGTATGCCTCTGACGGCGCCGGTCTCGCCGACCAACTGGAGCACCTCGGCGTACTCGAGCCGGCACCACAGCAACCAGAGATTGAGGCCTGAGCGACTGAAGCGCGACGCGTTCGAAAATAGGTAGCTACATCTGGCGAGACCGTGGACGTCTACGGGCATTTTCACGGCGGCATCGTCGCCATCCTGGAGCCGGAGGCTTTCGCGAACGTGCTCCTCGGGCTCCTATACCGTCCCACCCTCAGTCAGGTACCAGGTGGCGTGTCGGGTTGAGCCTTCGGTGGGCGACGGCGCGAATCCGACCGCGGACTGGTGCATCCGAGATCATCAGTGAGTGGCTGTCATCCCCTAAGCGCGATGAATCTGATCGAGGCCGGCTCGCGCCGCGTATAGCCGGGCGCATGGGTGGCAGCAGTCAGCGGAACGCCGCCACCGCCGAGCCGAGCACGGCCAGCACAAGCAGGGCCACCAGGAGCGCGACGATCAGCTGCCGCGCATTTTCGCGGTGGTCGAGCGCTGCGTCCACCATTGACTCGACCGGCAGGTCGTGCACGACGGCCGCGAGCTCGCCGTGGGTACGGGCGACCAGCACGCGGTCCACCCGCTCTGCGTACTCCTCCAGGCTTAACCGCCCGGCCGCCGCGTGCCGCTGCAACTGCTCGACGAGCCGGTCCCGGTCGTCGTCGGAAGCCCGCAAGCCATGTTCGGTCGACATAACTCCCTTCCGGGCCGATTAATTCAATTTCATCACGAGGCTGCTGACCGAATGCTAACGTCCGGCCATGGCGAATCCCCCCGGACAGAATCTGCTGGTCATCGAACGTATTCTGCGTGATCGCGACGGGGTCTGGCGGCAGATCAATGACCAACGCGACCTGCGCAGCCTCACCCTACAAATGCTGACGAGCTCGGCCGTTAGCCTCGCCATCTTCGGCCTGGTCCTGGGCGCCTCCAATGGCTTCTGGCAGGCGCTCTCATCGATGGTCAAGCTGCCGCTGCTCTTCCTGGCTACGCTGGCGATCTGCCTACCGACCCTGTACCTGTTCAATCTGGTCTTCGGCGCCCGGCTGTCGATGATGCAGGCAGTCACGCTCATCATGGTGGCGATAACCGTCATTTCGGTGCTCACTCTCGCGTTCGCACCCATCAGCCTGTTCTTTCTGATCACCGCGCAGAACTACGAATTCTTCAAGCTACTCAACGTCTGCATTCTGGGGCTGACCGCTGTGGTCGGATTGCTTTTCCTCACCCGCGGCATGGCCGCTCTCAACGCGTACCACACGGAGGCGCTCGAGGCCTCGTGGAACCAGGCGCCGGCCGCCGAGGTGTCGATCGAGGTCACGGACCGGGAGCTGGCCCTCGTCGGTGCCGGGAACGGCAACGGCCCCCTCCCGGCTGCGCCGGTGCCGATCCCCTCACGGGGCCGCAACGCCGCGCCGGCGGCAGCCATGCCCTCCGAGCGACCCACCAGGATGACGCTGGTATACATCTGGATTCTGCTGTTCGGCTTCGTGGGCACCCAGCTTGCCTGGACGCTGCGGCCGTTCTTCGGTGACCCGGATGCTCCGTTCGCGCTGTTCCGCGAAATCAGCGGCACGTTCTACGGCGATATCATGCGCACCATCGGCGCGCTCTTCGGGTGATCGCTTAGCTTAGCGGCGTACCTTGCCAGGGGGAATTCCGTACGCCGTCAATAGCCTCGCTCCGCTTGGCCCCGGGGCAGGACGCAGCCGTCGCGAAGACTGTCCCTCAGCGAGCGGCCCTGCTTGAACGAGGACCAGAGTCAGCTCCCATTCTCCGCCCAGGCAACAAGGTGTGCGATTCGTTCAGCAATCGTCGGCCAAAGCGGTCTGGGTAGGTCGTGTCCCATGTCGTCGATGATGAGCAGGTCGGCGCCAGGGATAGCCTGGGCGGTGGCCTGCCCGCCACTCGCTTGAATGAGGGGGTCAGCGGCGCCGTGGATAACCAGAGTAGGTACCGTCAGCCGACCCAGGCCCTCGCTTCGGTCAGATGCACCGAATGCGGCCGCCATCTGGCGCGCGACTCCCACCGGATCGAAGGAGCGGTCGAACGCGCGCGCGGCCCGAGCTCGGACTTCGGCCTCGTCGATGGGGTAGGCCGGCGATCCGACAGCACGGCTGAACGCGACCGCACCCTCAATGGTTTCCTCCCTGGTGGTTACCGAGGGCGGCACCAAGAGCGCCATCGCGGCCTCGGTTGGTTGACCGACCTGATCATGGCCTGTCGTGGACATGATGGAAGTCAGACTCCGGACTTGGGCGGGATGTCGAATCGCTAAAGTTTGGGCGATCATTCCGCCAAGGGAGATGCCGACGACATGCGCGGATCCGAGCCCGAGGTTATGGATCAACCCGGCGGCGTCGGCTGCCATGTCAGCGAGCGCATAAGGACTCTTCCATTGGCCACAGTCGATGGCGGTCGCAAGATCAGGCGGAACGGCGCCGTCGAGGTGACTTGAAAGGCCTACGTCGCGATTGTCGAACCGGATCACGAACAGGCCGCGATCAACCAGCTCCTGACAGAAGTCCTCATGCCAGTCGATCAACTGAGCACCCATGCCTGAGATGAGGAGTACCGGCGGGCTGGTCGGCTGTCCAATCACGTCGTAGACGATCTCGATATCGCCGATGGCTGTTCGCAGAACATCAGTCGCCGGTGCCATGACGCCGAAGCTAGCTGTCATCCGAGAGGCTTGTCGAGGGGCGCCGATCATCGTGGCGGCCTACGACAACGCTTCGTCACATCGGACGTCGGCGCGAAGCAACCAAATTGCACTCGCAATGCGTAGGTCTGGGTTCGAATGTCCCCGAGTCGCGTAGCAGCGCGATCTGTGACCTCGCTCAGCTCGCCGCTCCCGTGGTACCCGGGGGACCGTCGAGCACGGTGGGCACGTACTCCAACAGTTGGAGCCCTCCGTCGAAGGTGCGGCTCTCAACCAGGTCGAGCCTGATGTCGGGATATCCGTCGTAGATCCGATCTTGGCCGGTCGCACCGGTGATGACCGGGAAGACGACAACCCGGAAGCGATCCACCAGTTCGGCCGTGATCAGCGATCGGCACAGACTCACACTGCCCAGCGTGCGCATCTCGATGCGGCTGTCTTCCTTCATCGCTCGCACGGCTTCCACCGCGTCTCCGGTGACCAGTCGCGTGTTGGCCCAGGCCAGCGGCTC
>DATEWO010000187.1:0-16406 GCA_035257925.1 Propionibacteriaceae bacterium
AGCTTCATGACGGGCAGTCCGACGTGGCTAGCTATCGGACTGCTCTGCTTGGTTGTCGGACTGCTGCTGATCTTCCTGTCCGCGAGGCGGAATCCGAATGGGGGCGCCTGACAGCGCTTTGGAATCCGCCGCTAGGCGTAATCAGGAAGCTGCTGCACTGCCCAACGGTTGCCGTCGGGATCGGCGAAGAACACGAATGATCCCCAGGGCTGGACATCGACCTCGCTCACCTCAACCCCGCGGCCGGCCAGCTCCGCTCGGGCTTGGTGAATGTCGCTGACAACCACCTGGAGGCTGTCCAACGCACCAGGCACCAGCTGGGTCAGTCCCTTGCCGATAGCAATCGAACATGCAGAGCCTGGCGGGGTCAGCTGCACGAAGCGGATGTCATCACCAACCGTATGGTCGTGGTCGAGGACAAAACCAACCTGGTTGACGTAGAAGTCTTTGGCGCGATCCACATCGCTTACCGGCACACCGACGAGTTCGAGTCTGAAATCCATGGCTCTGACGGTATTCGAAGGCTCAGACAATTCGATGCTTCGTTGCTGGTTGGCGTCAGTAGGGAAACAGCGCAACTAAGGCTAGTTGCCGGCACGGCAGAAGCTGCTGTGGAAGCCTGGCTCCATGACGGCCGGGCTTGCTACCAAGATCTTGTCGTGGACGGTGATTGTCCCCGTGCTGGCGGCGGTAATTCTCGCGTTCACCTGGGGGCGCAGTATCGGCGTCATCGTCCAGGTTCTCGTGGCGTTCGCGCTTGGGGCCGTAGTCCTGGCCGCGGTCAATCACGCTGAGGTCGTTGCCCATCGCGTCGGTGAGCCTTTCGGCTCGCTGGTGCTGGCGATCGCTGTAACGATCATCGAAGTCGGCCTGATCGTGACGCTGATGGTCTCGGGTGGCCCGGGCACTGCATCGTTGGCCCGCGACACGGTGTTCGCGGCAGTGATGATCACCTGCAACGGCATCGTCGGTATCGCTCTGCTCATCGGTGGCGTGCGCTTCAACGTCACCATGTTCAACGCAGAGGGAACCGGCACGGCCCTAGCCACGGTAACCACATTGGCCACCTTGAGCTTGGTGCTGCCGACCTTCACCCTCGGTCGTCCCGGTCCGGAGTTCACTCCTGCGCAGCTGGCCTTTGCGGCCATCGCCTCGCTCGCACTGTACGGAATGTTCGTCCTGACGCAGACGGGTCGGCATCGAGACTTCTTCCTTCCTTTGACGTCCGCCGGCGACGTCGTGAAGGCCGAAGAACACGCCCATCCACCGAGCGATCGAGCGGCGCTGGCCAGCGTTGGCCTCCTGGTGTTGGCCCTCGTCGCCGTCGTCGGCCTGGCCAAGGTCGAGACGCCTGCGATCGCGGCCGGTGTCTCCGCCGTCGGGTTCCCTCCGTCATTCGTTGGCGTGGTGATCGCCTTGCTGGTCTTGCTGCCGGAGACGCTGGCAGCGGCACGGGCCGCTCGTCGGGACCGAATCCAGACCAGTCTCAACCTGGCGTTCGGCTCTGCCATGGCCAGCATCGGACTCACCATCCCGGTGATCGCCGTCGCCTCGATTTGGTTGGAGGGCCCGCTCGTGTTGGGCCTCGATGCCACTCAGATGGTGTTGCTGGCGGTGACCGTTGTGGTCGGGATTCTTACGGTGGTTCCGGGGCGGGCAACCCGACAAGAGGGCGCAGTCCACCTGGTATTGCTGGCGGCTTTCCTCTTCCTCGCCGTGAACCCCTAAGCGGCCAGAGAGCTCCTGACTAGCCGATCTTCTCCAAGATCATTTCACGTACTCGTGTCGCGTCCGCCTGGCCGCGCATTTGTTTCATCACCGAGCCGATCAGCGCGCCGGTCGCCTGCACCTTGCCACTTTTAATCTTGTCAACGATGTCGGGGTTGGCGTTGATCGCTTCGTTGACGGCCGCCGCCAGCGCACCCTCGTCGGAAACGATCGCCAGCTTGCGGGCCGTCACAACTTCGGCCGGGGAGCCTTCGCCGGCGATCACACCTTCGAAGACCTGCCGCGCCAGCTTGTCGTTGATGGTTCCGTTCTCGACCAGGGCCTGGATCTCGGCCACCTGCTGCGGGCTGATCCCGACGTCTTCAAGATCGACTCCAGTCTCGTTCGCACGTCGCGCGACCTCAGTAAGCCACCATTTGCGGGCCGACTGCGGCGAGGCGCCGGCTGTGACCGTCGCCTCGATCGCGTTGACCGCGCCAGCGCTGACCACATCGCGCATCTCCAGTTCGGAGAACCCCCACTCAGCGCTGACTCGCTTGAGCCTGGCCGTGGGAGGCTCCGGCAAGGTCGCGCGTAGCTCTTCAACCCACTCACGACTCGGCGCTATTGGGACCAGATCCGGCTCCGGGAAGTAGCGGTAGTCCTCTGCTGTCTCCTTGCTCCGCCCGGCCGTGGTGACACCTGAGTCCTCGTGCCAGTGCCGCGTCTCCTGGATGACCCTGCCACCGCTAGCCAGCACGGCTGCCTGTCGGGTGATCTCGTACCGCAGCGCTCGCTCGACACTCCGCAGCGAATTGACATTCTTGGTTTCGGTGCGGGTGCCATAGGCCGACGTCCCGATCGGCCGCAGCGAAACGTTGGCGTCACAGCGCAAGGAACCCTGCTCCATCCGTACGTCGGAGACGCCGAGCGCGCGCAACAGATCGCGCAGCATGGTTACGTACGCGCGCGCCACCTCTGGCGCCTTCACGCCCGTGCCCTCGACAGGCTTCGTCACGATCTCGATCAGAGGTACGCCGGATCTGTTGTAGTCCAGCAGCGAATAGTCGGCCCCGTGGATGCGTCCCGTCGCGCCTCCGACATGCAGCGACTTGCCGGTGTCCTCCTCCATATGGGCACGCTCGATACCGATCCGGTAGATCTCCCCATCAAGTACCACTTCGGTCCACCCGTCGTACGCGATCGGTTCGTCGTACTGAGAGATCTGGTAGTTCTTCGGCATGTCCGGATAGAAGTAGTTCTTCCGGGCAAAGCGGCACCACTCCGCGATCGTGCAGTTCAGCGCCAGCCCGATGCGGATTGCCGACTCAACCGCCCTCGCATTCACCACAGGCAGCGAGCCGGGCAAGCCCAGGCATACCGGGCACACTTGAGTGTTCGGCTCAGCGCCAAATGCCGTCGAACAACCGCAGAACATCTTGGAGGTGGTGTTGAGTTCCACGTGCACCTCGAGCCCGAGCACCGGGTCGTACGCGGCGAGTGCGTCCGCATAAGGCAGCACCGTCATCGAACCGCTCCGACCTCGGGACGGCGATCCAACAGCGGCCCGCCCCAGGCCGACTCCAGCGCCGCTTCCAGCGCTGCTCCGACGCGATACAGCCGATCATCAGCGAGGGGCGGTGCCATCACCTGAAAGCCGACCGGCAATCCGTCCTCCGGCGCCAGGCCGACGGGGAACGACGCGCTGGCGTTGCCCGCCAAGTTGGACGGAATCGTGCACAGGTCGTTCCGGTACATGGCAAGCGGATCATTCACCTTCTCACCGATCTTGAACGCGGTGATTGGGGTTGACGGTGACACCAGCACATCGGTCTGTGTAAACGCCTTGTCGAAGTCTCGTGAGATCAAGGTCCTGACCTTCTGCGCCTGCCCGTAGTAGGCCTCGTAGTAGCCGCTGGAGAGCGCATACGTACCAATGATGATCCGTCGCTTGACCTCAGCACCGAAGCCTGCCTCGCGGGTCGCCGCCATCACCTGCTCCGCGCTGGTAAAACCGTCATCGCCAACCCGCAATCCGAATCGCATGGCGTCGAACTTCGCGAGGTTCGAGGAGCACTCGGCAGGCAAGATCAAATAGTAGGTGGGCAGGGCGTAGACGAAGTGCGGGCAGGAGACCTCGATGATCTCCGCACCTAGCGAGGCCAGCAGTTCGACCGCCTCGTTGAATCGCTGCTCTACCCCCGGTGCGTATCCTTCACCGCCGAGTTCGGTGACGACGCCGATCTTCATCCTCGACACGTCGGCCGACCGTGCCGCTGTCACCACATCAGGCACCGGTTGATCGATCGAGGTGGAATCGCACGGGTCGTGGCCGGCGATCACCTGGTGCAGCAAGGCTGCGTCGAGCACGGAACGCGCACACGGCCCAGGCTGATCAAGACTCGAGGCCAGGGCAACCAGGCCGTAGCGCGAGCTACCACCGTAAGTGGGTTTCACGCCGACCGTTCCGGTGACAGCCGCCGGTTGCCGGATCGAGCCGCCGGTGTCGGTGCCAATGGCCAATGGGGCTTCGAAGGCGGCGACTGCCGCGGCCGATCCGCCACCGGAACCACCAGGGATTCGGTTGGTATCCCAGGGATTGCGGGTTGGCCCGTACGCGGAGTTCTCGGTCGAGGAGCCCATCGCGAACTCATCGAGGTTCGTCTTGCCCAAGATCACCATGTCGTGATCGAGAACTCGCCGGGTGACCGTCGCGTCATACGGCGGCAGCCAGCCCTCCAAGATCTTGGACCCACAGGTGGTCGGCGCGCCGGTGTAGGTGAGGATGTCCTTCAGGGCAAGGGGCACTCCGGCGAGCGGGCCGACCGGTTCGCCGGCTGAGATCTTGGCGTCGACACGCGCGGCAGATGCCAGAGCACGCTCACCATCGACGTAAAGGAAAGCATGTATCTCGCCGTCGACCTCAGCGATTCGATCAAGGTGTGATCGAGTCACCTCAACGGCACTAAGCTCTCCCGCTTTGATCTTGGCTGCAAGATCAACAGCGGTATGTCGGATGATCTCGGTACTCGGAGTCTCCGGAGGCGTCATGCCTCTTCCCCCAGAATCCTCGGCACCCGGAATCGCATCTGCTCCGCAGCCGGTGCAGCGGCCAGTACTTGCTCCCGAGGCAGCGATGGCCGCAGCTGGTCTTCACGGAACACGTTGCTCAACGGGAGTGCGTGCGAGGTCGGTGGAATGTCCTGTGCCGCAACCTCGGATACTCGGGCGACAGATTCCAAGATCACGTCCAGCTGGGGTGCCAACACCTCCAGCTCGGCCTCGGTCAGCTCGATGCGTGCCAATCTGGCCAGGCTCGCCACGTCTTCAGTGGTGAGTGCCACCTACGATCTCCTCTATCTTGGTCCGGCTCATCCTAGTGTGGGTGCCTGCTGCCAGGCGCAGCCAGTTGACTGCTCGCAGGATAAGGCTCGACGGCAATCGTCTAGGTTAATGACCGACTTCGGTCATATCAGCTGATCATTAGTGCGTCCTGAGGAGACACGATGTCGCAGTCGGTGTTGATCAGCTGGCTGTTGTTGGTTGCCCATGTCCTGATCGTCTTGGTCGCGGCGGTCCTGATCTCGGCCAACCGCAAGCCGTCCACTGCGATCGCCTGGATCATCGCCATCATCTTCATCCCGGTGTTGGGCATCACCTTCTTCCTCTTGACCGGGCTCGGCAAGTTGCCGCGTAAGCGCCGGAACAAGCAGCGTGAGGTGTGCGAAGCGATCCTGGCGCGTACCGACGGCCTGGACAGAGTCAGTCATCGCGAGGAATGGCCCAGCTGGCTGGCCTCGATGGTGACTATGAACCGGAACCTCGGCTCGTTGCCGATGGTGGGCGGCAACTCAGCTGAACTGATCGAGAGTTACCAGGGTTCGATCCAAGCGATGGCCGACGCGATCGATCGGGCCCAGCACTTCGTTCATGTTGAGTTCTTCATTCTGGTGCAGGACGAGGCGACCGCGCCCTTCTTCGATGCCCTGGAGGGGGCGTGTCAGCGCGGAGTTCAGGTACGGGTGCTTTCCGATCATGTCGCCCAGTTCATGTACCCGAACCGCAAGGCGACGCTCCGCCGTTTTGTCGCCATGGGGGCCGAGTACCGGCCCATGCTGCCGCTGCAGCCGTTCCGGGGACACTGGCGGCGACCCGACCTGCGGAATCACCGCAAGCTGGTCGTCGTGGATGGCGTCGTGGGATTTACCGGCTCGCAGAACATGATCATCGACCATTACCACAAGAAGAAAACGATCAAGCGAGGCCTGCACAGGCACGAGCTGATGGTCCGCCTGACCGGCCCGATCGTGCGTGAGCTGGATGCGGTCTTCGTCACCGACTGGTACAGCGAGACCGACGAATTGCTGCCATTGGACACCTCGCCGGTGCGGCCTGAGGATGATCAGGAGCTCGTTGACGCTCAAATTGTGCCGAGCGGACCCAGCTTCGACAACGACAACAATCTCAAGCTCTTTGCAGCGATGATTCAGAACGCGCGGCAGCGGGTCAGTATCACATCACCAGCCCCTATTACGTGCCCGATGAGACTATTCAGATGGCACTGGTGACCGCCGAGTCACGCGGCCTGGACGTCGAGCTGTTCGTCTCAGAAATCGGCGACCAGTTCATGGTCTTCCACGCCCAGCGTTCCTACTACGAACAGCTGTTGCGGGCCGGGGTCAAGATCTATCTCTATCGGGCACCGACGATCTTGCACGCCAAGCACCTCAGTATTGACGATGATGTCGCGGTGATCGGCTCCTCGAACCTGGATATCCGCTCGCTCAGCCTCCATATGGAGCTATCAGTCCTGGTCCATGGAGCGAAGTTCACTGCCGCCATGCGAGCGGTCGAGGACGACTACAGATCCAAGAGTCGCCAAGTAGTGCTTCATGATTGGCTGCGTCGCCCAAGACGCGAGCGGATTTTCGACAACTTGATGCGGCTGACATCATCGCTGCAATGATCGTCAGGGTGGCGGCGACAACCTCCCGCCGATCCCGCATTCGGCAGCGCCAAGCGTACGTTTCCCAGCACAACCGTCAAGACGAGCGGCTACCAGACCGGAGTCACTCAGTCAGTGATCGAATCACGAACCCGGTCTTGAGCTTGGGCGTGAAGAACGTTGACTTGGGCGGCATGAGCAGTCCTTCCCGGGCGGTCCGTTCGATCTCGGCGACACTCACCGGCCGGATCAGCACCGCCGCCGAAGCGCGCCCGCTGTCCACTTCGGACAGCGTTTCGTCGAGCCCGTGTTGGTACGTCACTGTCAAGGGGACATCGGCGAGTGCTGTCTCTAACCAGCCTCCATCGAGTGCGCGCACACCGTCGAAGCGTCCGGGTTTGGCCTGCAGCCGCCAGGTCCCTTCGCGGGTGAAAAGCACCAGGAACTCTTTCGTCGCCATCGCCGCAAGGGTGTCCGGGCTCGGCCGACCGGTAGGGATCAGCTCGAATGATCGGGCTAACGCCTCAGCCAGGTCGGCGGCGTCGATGTCGGCGTAGACACGGTGGATCGCCTCCACACTCAACTGATCCTCGATCAGCTCGTTGACGAAGGCGAGGGTCAGCTCCGCCGGTGTATCAGTGCGTCCGGTTGCCTCGCGAACCTCGTCGCGGTAGCTGCGGGATACCCCATAGCGGTGATGGCCATCGGCGATCAGCACGTCATCGGCGGCCAACTTGTCTCGAATTGCCGCAATTCGCTGCGGATCGGTGACGCGTTCTACCACATGCTCAACGCCCGCGTCTGTCACAGCGCCTAGGGCCTCACCTGGCTCGGCGAGCAGCTCTGTCAATCCAGTCGACAGCGAAAGCCCCCAAACCGGAGACAGGTTGGCCGCGGTGGCCCTGGTCAGGTCGAGGCGATCGGTGGACGCCTCAGCTGTGGTCCGCTCGTGCGGCAGAACTCCGCCAGCCTCAAGATCAACGACTTCCAGCGCACCTAGCACACCCGCAATGTCGCGTCGCGCACCGGCGGAGTCGGTGAAACGCATGCGGTAGATGGTGAAGGAAGGTTGCGCGTCAACCACAAGGAGCTCCTCGTCGAGCCACCCACGCATCGTCTTGGCCGCACGGTCGTAACGGTCCTCGCCACCGCGCGGCACGTCGATGCGCACCACATTGTGAAGCGACCTCGCCTCGAGGGCATCGACGTCAGCGTCGGAGAGAACGTCATACGGCGGGGCGAGCACAGAGGCCAGGTCATCTGTGGCGTAGCGGATCGCGGCAAAGGGTTCGAAGCGCGGCACGGCACAAGGCTTCCATGCTTTCGGGCGGTACCTGAGCATGGCTCAGAACTCGGGTACGGCTCCTAACTGACCACCGTGATCGACCCGAAACACCGTGGTAATCGAGATAGGGAAAGATGTTCACGTGTTTCTGATGCGGATCACCCTGCCAGATCGGCCAGGTTCGCTGGGATCCGTTGCGACGGCCATGGGAAGCGTGGACGCCGACATCAATGCCGTCGAGATTGTGGAGAAGAAGTCTGACGGGAGCGTCGTCGACGATTTCATCGTCGACCTACCGCCCAACCAGCTGCCCGAGACCATCGTCACCGCCTGCCAGAACCTCGTGGGCGTACGCGTGGAGTGGATTGCGCGCTATCCCGAAGGTGGCGGGCTGCAATCCGATTTGGAGGCGCTGGAGCGGATGACGGCTGATCCGCCGCATGCCGCGAAAACGCTCGTCTCGCTCTGTCCCGTCGTCTTTCGATCCCATTGGGCGATCTTGATCGATGTGTCAGAGGACGCTCCTCGCTCAAGCTTCTCGACCACCCTGGCACCGGACCTGACACCCGAGATCGCGACGAAGTTCGCACCATTCGACGCCACGCACCGCACCGATCTGGAGGCGGAGTGGAGTCCTGGCTGGGGCGACACAACAGCAGTTGTCACTCCACTGACCCAGGACCGGGTGATCGTGATCGGCCGCTTAGGTGGACCGGCTTTTCTCGACTCTGAGATCGCCCGCCTGCATCACCTGGCCGCGCTCGTGAAGTAGGCGCCGCCGCCTCAGGTACGTTCGGCCCGTGGATACGTTCGGGTGGGCTGAGCTAGTCGCCGTGCTCACCTCGATCGGCTTCGGGACGGTGTCGGCGATCGTTCCAATCGTCAACGCCGAGGCATATGTCATCGCTTCGCAGGTGTCAGCCGTCATGGGGCCCATTCCCATTGCCATCGGCATTGCCATCGGCCAAACGGTGGGAAAGCTCGTGCTCTTCTTCGGCGTGCGTGAGGGAAAGGAGCTTACTTTCGTCAAGCATCGGCGAGAGATCCGGAAACAACGCCCCGTCGGGCGGGTTCGTGCTCGATTTCGCGCCTTCATGGCCAAGTTGCTTGACCTGGTGGGCCAAAAGCGTTGGGGGCTGCCGATCGTCCTCGTCGCAGCCATCGTCGGCGTCCCACCGTTGTACGCGGTGGCCCTACTGGCTGGCGCGACAACGATGAAGCCGCTGTGGTTCGGTCTCACCGTGCTCGTTGGCCGGCTGTGCCGGTTTCTGCTTGTGGCCTCCGGCTTTCAGGGACTTCACGACTGGTTCATCTGATCTTCGAGCTTCGTGCGCGAGAGCGCTCGCCGACTAGAGTGGTCCGGTGCCGAGGATCTTCAGCAACCTCAACCTGCATGGGGCAACCCCGCCGCGTGTGCAACCAGCGCTCGGCGAATGGGGTCCGGTTAAGGTACCCAGCACCAAGCAGAAAAAGCGGCTGCGGATCTGGGTGACGCTCGCGTTGCTCGGCGCCTTGATCGCGATCTTTCTCCTTGGCTGGTACGTCTACTACGTCATGACTGGCAGCTGGGGCTTCGGTATCGGCGACGAGAGGCAGTTCTTCGAGGCGTTCCTGCGGTAGGCGCTACTCCCCCACGGTCGCGGCCTGGCTCGCGGCCTCGGGGCCCTGTTCGAGCAACACCTCGAATGCTTCAGCTCCACTGAGTACGGGAACTTTCAGCTCCACGGCCTTGTCGTACTTGGATCCCGGGGAATCTCCGACAACGACGAAGCTGGTCTTCCTCGAGACCGAGCCAGCTACCTTGCCGCCGCGAGAGGTGATGGCCTCCACTGCCGAGTCGCGGGTATACCCCTCCACGGAGCCAGTGACCACGATTGACAGGCCCGCGAGCGTTTGCTCCCTGGCAGTCTTGGGCTCGCTTCGCATCACACAGCCTGCCGCCTTCCACTTAGCGACAATCTCGCGATGCCAGGGCTCGGCGAACCAGTCGACGATTGCGGTGACGAGCGTCGGTCCGATGCCTTCCACCTGAGCAAGCTGCTCGGGAGTCGCGTTGGCAAGAGCGTCGATGTCACCGAACGCAGCCGCAACGTCAGGTGCTACGCCCTTGCCGATATGGCGAATCGACAACGCCACCAAGAACTTGTCCAGCGGCCTGGTCTTTGCCGCCTCCAGGTTGGCCAGGAGCTTTGCGCCGTTAGCCGACAAGGCGCCAGACTTGGTTGTGAAAAAGTCGGTCTCTTTGAGCTTTTCCTCGGTCAGGCTGAACAAGTCACCCTCATCGGTCAGCAGGCCGGCATCCAGCAGTGCTTGCCCCGACTGGTAGCCGAGCACCTCGATGTCGAGAGCATCCCGGCTCGCGACGTGGAACAACCGCTCCCGAAGCTGTGCCGGACAAGACCTGGTGTTGGGACAACGCAGATCGGCGTCACCCTCCTTCTCCGGTCGCAGCTCTGTACCACATGCCGGGCAGTGAGTGGGCATGACGAACGCCCGTTCGGTGCCATCGCGCAAGTCGACCACTGGGCCGACAATCTCCGGAATGACGTCTCCGGCCTTCCGAAGCACCACCGTGTCGCCGATCAGCACTCCCTTGCGGACAATCTCGCTGGCGTTGTGAAGCGTCGCCATACCCACAGTCGACCCGGCGACCTGGACTGGCTCCATGACGCCGAACGGGGTCACCCGGCCCGTACGCCCGACGTTGACATTGATGTCGAGGAGCTTGGTGGTGACCTCTTCAGGAGGGTATTTGTACGCGATCGCCCAGCGTGGCGCTCGGGACGTCGAGCCGAGCTGATCTTGTACCGTACGCTCGTCCAACTTCACCACCACGCCGTCGATCTCGTGCTCCACCGAATGCCGATGCTCACCGAAGTACTCGATGTAGGACCAAACTTCGGTCAGATTCCGCGCCAACTTGCGGTGTGGGCTTACTGGAAGTCCCCAGCGGTCCATGGCGGCGTATGCGTCGGAGAGCCGATCGGCGCGGAAGCCGTCAAGCACCCCGATGCCGTGGCAGATGAACCCCAGGTTGCGGGAGGCGGTGATCTTCGCGTCCTTCTGCCGCAGTGAACCCGCTGCTGCATTTCGGGGATTCGCAAACGGCGCCTTTCCTGACAGGACGAGCGACTCATTGAGCGCGGTGAAGTCGGCCACCGCGAAGAACACTTCGCCGCGCACCTCGAGCGTTTCGGGAACATCGTCGCCGGACAGCCGATGCGGGATGACCTTGATCGTTTTGACATTGGCGGTGACGTCCTCTCCCACTCGCCCGTCGCCTCGGGTTGCGGCGCGCACCAGCCGGCCGCCCTGATACACCAGATCGATCGCGAGGCCGTCGACTTTCAGCTCACAGAGGTATCCGGACTGCTCGAGGCGCTTTTCGCCGAGCTCGCGGATCGCCCGCTGGGCCCAACGGTCCAGCTCATCGCGGGTGAACGCGTTGTCCAGGCTCATCAACCGTTGCAGGTGCTCCACCGGAGCGAAGGTGGTCGACGGCGGAGGGCCGACCTGCTGGGTAGGCGAGTCCGGCGTACGGAGTGTGGGAAACGCATCTTCAAGCTCGGTGAGCTGGCGCAGCAGGGCGTCAAACTCACCGTCCGAGATGGTCGGCGCATCGAGTACGTAATAGCGCCAGCGCGCGTCGTTCACCCGCTCGCTGAGATCGGCGTGCTGCTGACTCGCCTTCGCCAAGGACTCCGAAAGCTCGATCTCTCCATCACCGGCCGGCGCGGCCAAGATCTCTTCTGCCACGTGAGCACATTAACGCCCGGTAGGGACAGGGCTCAGATTTGTCGTTTAGTCGACAAGCTGCTCGGTGACGATCTGAGCCGCCGAGCGCAGCGTTCGGAGGGCCCGGATTGCGCCATCGCGGGACGCCGATGCGAGGCCGCAGGCTGGGGTGATCACCATGCGAGCCGCACCCGGTGGCTCCAGGCCGAGATCACGTAGCGGACCAAGCACGCGGCGGGCTACTTGATCAGGGCCGAGTTGATCGAGAGTGGCCGTGCGGTCGGTGGGCAACGCGCCCATGCCGATCCACAGTCCCGCTTCAAGGGTTGCGCCGACAGCATCCCAATCCGCACTCGACAGCTGGTCGATGTCGACAAGCACGCCAGAGACGCCGGCTAGACGGAGCAGCTCGATGGGCGGGTGCGCGGCGCAGCAATGCACCGCAATGGGTGTCGGCGCCAGCCGCTCATGGGTATAGAGAATGGCACCGCTGACCTCGGGAGGCTCGATTGCGCGATGCCGCGACAAGCCGCTCGCATTGGCAATCGTGCCGGCAAGCACCGCTGGAAGCATTGGCTCGTCAAGCTGGATCAACGGCTCGATTTCGGGCAGCCGGCGGACCAGTTCGGCAACGAGTTGGCCAATTCCTTCAGCAAGCGACTGGCTCAGATCGCGCCGCGCTCCAGAGTCCGCAAGCACCCGATCACCGCGCGGACGCTCCATCATGGCCGCCAGCGTCCAGGGACCTGCGACGGACAGCTTGACGGTACCCGCGAATCCCTGGGCGTGTTCTTCCAGCAGGTCAAGATCAGTCCGCAGAGTACTGATTGCCAGCCGATGGTCGCGGCTCGATGCGTCGGTCAGCCGCCATCCGGCCGGTTGCAAATCGACCGCCAGCCCGGCCAGGAACGCGGTTGACCGTCCGATCAACTGGGCGTACGGTCCACGCGCCGGAAGTTCTGGCAGGTAAGGGAGATCGGGGCACTCCGCGAACGCGATTTTGATCGCATCTGCCATGTCGGTGTCCGGCCAGGAACCGATGCCCGTGGTCCGGATCGGCGGCAGGTCGCCGTCCGGGGGGATGTTGGTCACGCCCGAGTTGCCGAGATAGTCGCGCTGCCGACGACTCGTGAGCCGCTGTAGAGAACCACCGCCTGCCCCGGTGCAACACCTGTGGTGGCCGAGTCCAGCACCACCTCAAGATCTTGATCATGCACCCACACCCTGGCCGCCATGGGATGCCCGTGGGCCCGAACCTGCACCTGACCAGACCACTGTCGCTCCGGGGGCTGGTCCGTCCAGGTGGGGCGGATGGCACTGATCATGCTCACTGCCAGCGCATCTCGCGGTCCCACTGTGATGGTGTTGGTCGTGGGTGTGATCGCCAATACGAATCGCGGCTGGCCGTCGGGTGCTGGCTGGCCAAGGTGCAGGCCCCGCCGCTGGCCGACGGTGAACCGATGTGAACCCGCGTGCTCACCAACCTTTGCGCCTGCCATGTCCACGATGTCGCCGGGCCGGTGGCCGAGCCGCTGCTCGAGAAATCCCGCTGTGTCCCCGTTGGCAATGAAGCAGATGTCATGACTGTCAGGCTTGGCTGCGACTGCCAGGCCACGATTCCGAGCCTCGGAGCGGACGTCGGCCTTGAGCGTGGAACCGAGCGGGAAATATGACCGACGAAGTTGACCTTGGTTGAGCACTCCCAGTACGTAGGACTGGTCCTTGCTGGCGTCAACGGCCCGATGGAGCTCCACCTCATCACCGCTACGGATCAGACGGGCGTAGTGACCGGTGCAGACGGCGTCGAACCCAAGTGCCACGCCGCGGTCCAGAACGGCTGAGAACTTGATCTTCTCATTGCAGCGCAGGCAGGGGTTGGGGGTATGCCCGGCCGCGTACTCTGCGACGAAGTCGTTCACCACCTCAGCCGCGAAGCGATCGGAGAGATCCCATACGTAGAACGGGATTCCCAGTACATCGGCGGCCCGCCGAGCATCGTGGGCGTCTTCCTTGGAGCAGCAGCCGCGTGCGCCCGAGCGGTAAGTTTGCGGGTTCTTCGACAACGCCAGATGCACCCCGGTGACATCGTGTCCGGCCTCGACTGCTCGTGCTGCGGCTACCGCAGAATCGACGCCGCCCGACATCGCGGCCAGTACTTTCATTCGCGTCCTCTCACAGGTGGCAATCGCGACCTAGCAGCCTACGCGAAGGCGGCCGCCGCCTTCGCACGCCGGACGGCCTCGGGCAATGCTGCGGCGAGCGCTCGTACGTCGGCCGGAGTCGAGGAATGGCCAAGTGAGAACCTCAGTGTCGAGCGTGCATCAGCCTCGCTGCAGCCCATGGCGATCAGTACATGACTCGGCTGCGAAACGCCTGCCGAGCACGCCGCTCCTGTAGCACAGTCAATCCCCGCAGCATCCAGCAGCATCAGGATGGCGTCGGCAGAACAGCCTGGGAAGCCAATGCTGGCGATGCCGGGTAGGCGATCGCCCTCCGCAGTTGGGCCGTAGAGGACTGCCCAGGGAACGGCGGCCAGCACGGAGTTGACGAGGTCGGTACGTAGCTGACGCACGCGCTGCTCCTCCTCCACTCGTTTCTTGGTCGCGACCTCGAGGGCCGCGGCGAACCCGGCTGTGGCGGCGACATCGAGGGTGCCGGAGCGTACGTCTCGCTCCTGGCCACCGCCATGCAGGATCGGGGCCAACCGGAGTTCGCGACGCGCGACCAGTGCACCGACCCCGTATGGTCCGCCCAGCTTGTGCGCGGTGAAGCTCAGCATGTCGAGCCCGCTGGCCGCGAAGTCGACGTCGATATGACCGACGGCCTGGACGGCATCGCTGTGTGACATTGCGCCATGCTCGCTGGCGAGCGTGGCGATCTGGCATACCGGCTGAAGCGTGGCAACCTCATTGTTCGCCCACATCACCGAAACCAGTGCGGTTCGCGTATCGACAGTGCCGGCAAGGACCGATAGGTCGACTCGGCCGGTCGGGTCGACCGGAACGTAGCTGACCTCCGCTGACCCCGAATGCCCAAGCCATGCCACCGAATCCAAGACGGCATGGTGTTCGATTGTCGCGGTCACTACCTGCCGACGACCGACCTCGACGCCCGACCAGAACGCCCCCTTGACGGCCAGATTGTCCGATTCCGTCCCGCCGCTGGTGAAGATCAACTCTGCTGGATGTGCCCCGACCTGAGCCGCTATCGCTTCCCGCGACTCCTCGACCACTCGCCGCGCAGACCGCCCCGACGCGTGCAGCGATGACGCGTTGCCGACCCGGGTCAACTCCCGGGTCATCGCCTCCACGGCCTCTGGGACCATCGGCGTTGTGGCCGCGTGGTCAAGGTAGATCCGGCTCATGACGCTCAAGTCTGCCTCAGTCGACCAGCGTGCCGTCTATCCCTTGCGCTGCTTGATCTCCTCGATAACAGCCGGAAGCACCTTGTTCAGATCCCCGACGATGCCAAGATCAGCAAGGGCGAAGATCGGCGCCTCGGAATCTTTGTTCACCGCCACAATGGCTTTGGACGTTTGCATCCCGGCCCGGTGTTGGATGGCCCCCGAGATGCCGGCAGCGATATAGAGCTGCGGGGAGACGGTCTTTCCGGTTTGGCCGATCTGGTACGCGTACGGATACCAGCCGGCATCGACCGCGGCACGCGAGGCGCCCACTGCCCCACCGAGCAGATCCGCCAATTCCTCGATGGCGGCAAATTCGCCACCGGTCCCCCGTCCGCCGGCGACGACGATCCCCGCCTCGGTCAGCTCAGGACGGCCGCTGGACTGCTTTGGCTCGCTGCTCACGATGCGCGCGGATTTGGCGGCGTCGGAGATGGTCACGTCTATCTGCTCGGTGGCTGCCTCAGTCGGCGCGACCTCAGGGGTCACGGCGTTTGGTTTGACCGTGACCACTGGGATGCCATGCGTCACCGCGGCGGTGACCGTCCAGTTCCCGGCGAACACCGACTGCGTGGTCGTACCATCAGCGGCAATGTCGGTCGCATCGGTGATCAGGCCGGACTCGAGCTTGACCGCAAGCCGTCCGGCAATCTCCTTGCCCTCAGGTGTGGAAGTGATCAAGATCGCTGCCGGCTGCACGGTCTGGGCGATCTGTGCAAGTGCTTCGGCCTTGGGCGCTACGAGGTAGTCATTGATGGCCGGGTCGCTGACCGACAACACTCGGGTGGCGCCATACTCCGCGAGTGCCTTGGCGACTGTCTCGTCAGGATCGCCGAACACCACAGCGACCGGCTCGCCAAGCCTGCGAGCCAGCGTGAGAAGCTCCAGCGCCGGCTTGGAAACGTGTGAGTCCACCTGATCGGCGACGATGAGAACCTCAGACATCCAACAGCCTCGCTTTCTCAGATGTACTTGCCGGCGGTCAGGAACTGGACAAGAGCCGCTGATCCTGCGCCGTCTTCATCGACGATGGTGCGACCCGGCTCCTTGGGCGGCCGCGGAGTCGTTTGGAGGACCTTGCTCCAAGCGGCATCCAGGCCAACTGAGGTGGTGTTTACACCAAGATCAGCAAGCGTCCATGTCTCAACCGGCTTCTTCTTGGCCGCCAGGATGCCCTTCATCGAGGGGTATCGGGCCTCACCAGACTGGTCGGTGACACTGACGATCGCCGGCAAACCGGCCTCGATCGTGAGGCTTGCCACATCGGTATCGCGGCGGATAGTGAGATGATCTTCGGTTACCGACAAGGTGGCCCCGAGGGTTGCGGCGGG
>DATEWO010000188.1:0-5942 GCA_035257925.1 Propionibacteriaceae bacterium
GGCCGAGGCTCAGGTAGCCGAGCCCGACGTCGGCGAGCCGGTCGAGGATGGTGTGCGCGGCCGGCGCGCGTGCCTCGCCGTCGTCGAAGAACTTCTCGGCCTCGGTCACCGACATCGCCAGCACTTCGGCGATGTTCCGACCGCCCAGCTTGTACTCCAGCACCGATGCCTGGAATCGCTTCCCCTCACACTCCTCGCACGTGGATTCCACGGTGGCCATGACGCCTAGATCGGTGTAGATGACCCCGGCCCCATTGCAACTGGGGCAGGCACCCTCGGAGTTGGAGCTGAACAGCGCTGGCTTCACGCCGTTGGCCTTCCCGAACGCCTTCCGGATCGGGTCGAGCAGGCCGGTGTACGTCGCCGGGTTGCTCCGTCGCGAACCGCGGATCGCACCCTGGTCGACCACCACCACGCCGTCGCGGCCAGCGACCGAACCGTTGATCAAGGAGCTCTTGCCGGAGCCCGCGACGCCGGTGAGCACGCAGAGCACTCCGAGCGGGATGTCGACGTCTACGTCTTGGAGGTTGTGCAACGAGGCGCTGCGGACGTCCAGCGTGCCAGATGCCGAGCGCACCGATTCCTTGACGGCCGCGCGGTCGTCGAGATGTCGGCCAGTGATGGTGTCACTCGTCCGCAAGCCCTCGACGGTGCCCTCGAAACAGACGGTGCCGCCGTACGTGCCGGCGCCTGGGCCGAGATCGACGGCGTGGTCGGCGATCGCGATTGTCTCCGGCTTGTGCTCCACGACGAGCACGGTGTTGCCCTTGTCGCGGAGCTGCAGCAGCAGCGTGTTCATCCGCTCGATGTCATGGGGGTGCAGGCCGATTGTGGGCTCGTCGAAGACGTAGCTGACGTCGGTGAGCGATGAACCAAGATGGCGGATCATCTTGGTGCGCTGCGCCTCTCCCCCGGACAGGGTGCCCGACGGCCGGTCGAGCGAGAGGTAGCCCAACCCGATCTCCGCGAACGAATCGAGGAGGTGTTGCAGCCCGGCGAGCAGCGGCGCCACTGATGGTTCCTCTAGGCCTCGGAACCAGTCGGCCAGGTCGCTGATCTGCATCGAGCAGAGCTCGGCGATGTTCTTGCCCTTGATCTTGGAGGACAGGACTTCCTTGGTGAGCCGGGTGCCGTCGCACTCGGGGCAGGTCTGGAAGGTGACCGCGCGTTCCACGAATGCGCGGATGTGCGGCTGCATCGCGTCGACGTCCTTGGAAAGCATCGACTTCTGCATCTTCGGGATGACACCCTCGTAGGTGAGGTTGACCCCCTCGACGTTGATCTTGGTCGGCTCCCCGTAGAGCAGCTTGTCGAGCTCCTTCTTGGTGTACTTGCCAATCGGCTTGTCCATGTCAAAGCCGGCGCCGCTGAAGATCCGGCCGTACCAGCCGTCCATGCTGTAGCCGGGGATGGTGAGCGCACCCTGGCTGAGCGACTTGCTTTCGTCATACAGCGCCGTGAGGTCGAAGTCGCTGACCGAGCCCATGCCCTCGCAGTGCGGGCACATGCCGCCCAGGTACACCACATTCCGCACCACGTTCCGCTCCACGTGGCCGCCCTTGTCGGTGCTCATGATCCCGCTCGCCGTACGGGTCGGGACGTTGAAGGAGTAGGCGGTTGGCGGTCCGATGTGCGGCTGCCCGAGCCTGCTGAAGAGAATGCGCAGCATCGCGTTGGCGTCGGTCGCGGTGCCAACGGTGGAGCGGGGGTTGGCACCCATCCGCTCCTGGTCCACGATGATCGCCGTCGTCAGACCATCCAGTACGTCGACCTCCGGCCGCGAGAGCGTCGGCATGAAGCCCTGCACGAAGGCGCTATAGGTCTCGTTGATCATCCGCTGCGACTCAGCGGCGATCGTGTCGAACACCAGCGAGCTCTTGCCCGAACCGGATACGCCGGTGAACACCGTTAGCCGGCGCTTCGGGATCTCTATGCTGACGTCTTTGAGGTTGTTCTCCCGTGCGCCATGCACGCGAATCAGGTCGTGGTTATCGGCAACGTGCAGCGCAGACGGCTGCGTATCTGTCATTGTGGCCGTGCTCATCGTGTCTCCATCTGATACGTGGGAACGCTTCGTCCCGACCGACGATCCCGCCTAGGCCGGGTGGCTAGCTCAGTCCTCAGCTCGCCGCCTTCTTCACCAGCGCGCCAATCCTCTTCTCTTCGGCCGGCGTCAGCTCCTTCAACGCGAAGGAGACCGGCCACATGGTGCCTTCGTCGAGGTTCGACGCCTCCTCGAAGCCCAGCGTTGCGTACCTCGACTTGAACTTCGCCGCGGCTGTGAAGAAGCAGACGACCTTGCCATCCTTGTTGGCATACGCGGGCATTCCGTACCAGGTCTTCGGCGAGAGTGCTGGTGCGTTCGCTTTGACGATCGCGTGGATCCGCGTGGCCATGGCGCGATCCGGTTCCGGCATCTCGGCGATCTTCGCCAGCACGTCCTTTTCCCCATCCGCCTTGCCCGCTTCCGCCTTCAGCTCTTTGGCGCGCTCCTTCATCGCGGCCCGTTCCTCGGCCGTGAATCCCCTGGACGCCTTGCCGGTCGGCGCTTTGGTGCCCTTCTCTGCAGGTTTCCTCTCAACCATTCCGAAACACCTCCGAGTCCCTCATCGGTCTTGAAGCAGCCCGAGAACGTTGCCGTCAGGGTCAGTGACGGTGGCCACCAGGCGGCCGCCACCAACGTCCCGCGGGGGCTCTTTCACGGTGGCACCCGCGGCGGTCACCTCGGCCAGCTTTGCCTCGAGGTCCGGCACGTGCCAGTAGGCCACCGGTGAAGTCATGCCCTGCGGTCCACCTCCCGGCACCAGCCCGATGTGCTGGCCCGCGGCCTCGAAGCCGACGTAGTAAGACCCGTCGGTCTGGGGCTGTACGCCGAGCAAGGCGGCGTACACCGCTTTGGCCGTTGCGAGGTCGGAAACGGGATGCAGCACGGTCTTGATTCCCTCAGTGGATGAGCCGGTCATGTTCACTCCTACAGTCGTGGTGGTGATGTCCATGACAGTCACGCTAGCTGCGGCTCGGGAGCCGGCGCTTCTCGATTCCTGATCGGTTTGGTCACCCGCTTCGCCTCGCAGGAAGGTATCCCGGCGGTCGCCCGCGCCGCTTGGCGCCGATAAGTACTGGGCGGCATGCCGACCAGTTCGGTGAAGCGAGTGCTGAAGGTGCCCAACGACGAGCAGCCGACCGCGAAACACACCTCGGTGACGCTGAGGTCGCCACGACGCAGCAGCGCCATGGCGCGCTCGATGCGCCGCGTCATCAGGTAGCCGTACGGCGACTCGCCGTAGGCGAGCTTGAACTCACGACTGAGGTGTCCGGCAGACATGTGCGCCCCGCGGGCGAGCGCCTCGACGTCCAGCGGTTGGGCGTACTCCCGGTCGATCCGGTCGCGGACGCGGCGCAGCCGCGCGAGGTCGCGCAGGTGCTGCTCCGAGGCGGGTGTGCTGGTCACATGCGTGATCGTACGTCGCCGCAAAGTCGCCCAGCGCCGTCGCCTCGCCCACCCGGGTCGGCTCAGCGCCGCTCCTGGATGCGGATGAGGTTGCCCGCAGGATCGCGCAAGGCGCAGTCGCGAACCCCGTACGGCTGCTCCGTCGGCTCCTGGACGACGTCGGCGTCACTGGCCTGCAGCCGGTCGAAGGTGCCGTCGAGGTCCTTAGTGGCGAGAAGGATGCCGGCGTAGGTGCCCTTGGCCATCATCTCGGCGATGGTGCGGCGCTCGTCGTCGGTGATGCCCGGGTCGGCGGCCGGTGGGTGCAGGACGATGGACGTGCCGGGCTGATCGGGCGGGCCGACCGTGATCCACCGCATCCCGCGGTATCCGACGTCGTCGCGGACCTCGAAGCCGAGGGTGTCGCGATAGAAGGCCAGGGCGGCGTCCGGATCGTTGTGCGGGAGGAAGCTCGCGTGAATGGTGATGTCCATGGCGGTCAGGCTAGCTGCGGCTCGGGACCGGCGCTTCTCGATTCCTGATCGGTCTGGTGGTGCTCTGCCGAAGCGCCGTCGTCACTCCGTACTCGACTCCAGATTCACAGCCATCCTGGAGAGGACGTCAATAGTCACCTGGTACTCCTCGGGCGATATCCCCGTCATCAACGCTTGACGTAGTTCGGCCACCTTGGCCTTGACGATCTCAAAATGCGCCTGCCCGGTCTCCGTCAGATTCACGATGTTGTCCGTGGACTCCGCCCAACCTCGCGTCACCAGGCCGGACAACGGATCGCTCAGATCGTCCGCGGCATCCTGCAGGAAGGGTTCGAGTTCAGCCTGCAGTTCTGGTACGGACCTCGGATGATCGTCAAGGAGATTGAGGAGCTGCCACTGCCGACGAGACAGACCGGCATTGCCGAGTTGTAGCTCGAAGTGCTTGTCGATGAGACGGTCCAGCTCTTTCAACCAGTAACCGATGGGTCTCTGAGATCCGGTGTTGATCATGAACAGCTCTCACTCCCCCATTAATTGATCTTGATGAACACGGCAACATCTGACCACACCATCATGATGAGACCAGTACACCGAGATCGGCCAGGAACTCACGTGCCCGAGCAATGCGCCGGTCATCGGCAAATGCGTGCCAGTCCGAGGCCAGACCTTCGGCGTAGATCAGATCCCGAAACCGGTGAAATGCTCCGAGACCTTCGATGGCCTGCTCTATGCGTTGCCGCATCGGCCGGTACTTGATCATGGTCGCAAACTCAGCCATATCCTCTCGCACCGCTCGGGAACCAAGACATGGCAGAAAGAGCCAACGATCCGGCTCTGATTCGCGGTTGTCACCCCCAGCAGCGCTCGCCATGTCGCCATCGGGCATGACATAGGGAATGACCTCGCCAGTCTGAAGATCCAAGAAAGCGCCGGGACACCTCATGGGATCGGCCTCGAGCACGGTAGCGACCCATTCAAGATCAACGGGAAGCTCCCAGTGATCGTGCGCCTCCCCCACGCAGCCGAGCCTCCTCTTCGGCAGTTCGGGTACACCGCAAAACGTCCCGTCCGGGCTTGAGCGTGCCCGGCTGCCGTATGGTCGGACTATGGCGCCATGCGTGACCGTGCTGTTGCCGGCACGAGAGCTTGCCCGCATTGCCCGCGAGAATCCTAACTACGCCCTCGCCCGACCGCAGGCCTCCGCGACCGGCGAGTCGCAAGCCGAGAGTCAGACCACATGTGGTGCGAGTCGAGCCTTCCAGCAGGCGGCGGACTAATGGCGACCGAGGCCGACGTTCGTGCGATCGCCTTGTCGCTCCCCGGCACAACCGAGGAGCAGTGGTATCAGACCCCCGGGTACAAGGTCGCCGGCAAAGGATTTCTGCGGCTCCGGACCGAAGCCGAAGGCGGTCTCGTTGTCTTCGTGTCTGACCTGGGCGAAAAGGAGGCGCTGCTGACCGCGAATTCCACCGCCTTCTTCACGACCCCGCATTACGACGGATGGCCCATCATATTGGTCAACCTGGATGAAGTTGATCATGATGAGTTGCGCGAGCTGATCACCGACTCCTGGTTGATCAAAGCACCTCCAAGACTGCGGCGCCAGTTCGAAGCTCAGTAGCGCGCCATTCGGGCCCAGAAGAAGCAGTAGACGCCGAAGCAGGCGAGGCCAGCGGCCATGATCGTGAGCAGCACCGAACCGAACGGCTGGTCCCGGATTGTCGAGAGCGCATCGTCCATCCCGCCAGCCTTCTCGGGATCATAAGTGACCGTGGCCCAACCGAACAGGATGCCGATGATGCTGAGCGCCACTCCCCTGGCGCAGTAGCCCACGGTGCCGAGCCGCCGCAGCGCGGGGGGTGCCCCACGGTCGAGGTCCTCGGTGAAGTTCTGCTTCACGCCTTTGACGATCTGGGCGACACCAACACTGATCACCGCAGCGCCGACGGCGGCTACCAGCACCCGTCCGAATGGGACGTCCATCAGCCTGGCGGTGAGTGTCTCCTCTCCCTCGCCTG
>DATEWO010000189.1:0-16303 GCA_035257925.1 Propionibacteriaceae bacterium
GCGCCGCTGCCGTAGCAGCCGTCTCGACTGGTGCCGGCTCCGATTCCGGCGCACCCTCGGTGCGAGTAAATTCCGGCGCACCTTCGGTGCGAGTAAATTCTGGCGCACCTTCGGTGCGACGCCGAGCGGTTCGTTCCGGACGCTCGCCACGGGCCGGCCGCTCCCCACGACCGGGACGACCAGGACGACTACGACCGCCAGCCGCGCTGCGCGCCGCTTTCTGAGCCGCACGCTCGGCCCGAGTACCGGAAACATCGCCCTTGTAGATCCAGACCTTGACGCCGATCCGACCGAACGTCGTCTTGGCCTCGTGGAAGCCGTAATCGATGTCGGCTCGGAGGGTGTGCAGCGGCACCTGGCCCTCGCGATAGAACTCCGAGCGGCTCATCTCAGCACCGCCGAGACGACCGGAGCATTGGATCCGGATGCCCTGGGCACCGGAGCGCATCGCACTCTGTTGCGCCTTACGCATCGCCCGCCGGAACTGCACCCTGGACGCAAGCTGCTCGGCCACGCCCTGCGCGACCAGTTGGGCGTCGGTTTCGGGGTTCTTGACCTCGAGGATGTTCAGCTGTACCTGCTTGCCGGTGAGCTTCTCCAAGTCGCTGCGAACACGCTCGGCCTCGGCGCCATTGCGACCGATGACGATGCCCGGGCGCGCGGTATAGATGTCAACCCGGACCCGGTCACGGGTGCGCTCGATTTCCACTGAGGAAATGCCGGCCCGTTCCAAGCCCTTGGTCAACAACCGGCGGATCTTGACGTCCTCGCCGATGTAGTTGGAGTAGAGCTTGTCTGCGTACCAGCGACTCTTGTGATCGGTGGTGATGCCAAGCCGGAAACCGTGCGGATTGATCTTCTGACCCATGCTCACTTCTCCTTCGAGCGGGTGCTTGCCGGCCCGCGAGTTGCAGCTTCAGTCCTGGGTTCGACAACGACGGTGATGTGACTGGAGCGCTTGAGGATGCGGCCCCAGCCGCCCCTGGCCCGCGGCCGGATCCGTCGGATCGTGACCCCCTGGTCCACGAACGCCTGCGAGACATACAGGTCTGCTCGCTTCAGGTCGCCGGTTTGCTCGGCGTTGGACGCCGCGCTCGCAATCACCTTGTACACCGGCTCACTCGCCGCCTGAGGTGCAAACTGACATGTGTTGAGGGCATCCTCGACATCCATGCCGCGGACCATGTCCACAACGCGACGAACTTTGGTAGGGGACATCCGGACCTGCCGCGCGATCGCGTAGGAACCAGGACGGTCGCCGAGCAACGCCTGGCGGCGGCTGGGACGTGAGTCCTTGCTCATCTGTTCAGAATTCCTTCTCTGTCACACCCACCGCGCGTCAGCGCCGGCGAGACTTTCGGTCGTCCTTGACATGGCCACGGAAGGTACGCGTCGGGGCGAACTCCCCCAACTTGTGACCCACCATCGAGTCGGTGATGAACACCGGCACATGCTTGCGGCCGTCGTGCACCGCGATCGTGTGGCCGATCATGTCCGGCACGATCATGGAGCGTCGTGACCAGGTCTTGATCACGTTCTTTGTCCCTCGTGTGTTCTGCACCTCGACCTTCTTGGCCAGGTGATCATCGACGAAAGGGCCTTTCTTCAGACTGCGTGGCATCTCTCCTGTGCTCCTGCTCAGCGCTTCTTGCCGGTCTTGCGGCGACGGATGATCATGCGAGAACTCGGCTTGTTCTTGTCACGCGTGCGGCCCTCGGGTTGACCCCATGGCGACACCGGGTGGCGCCCACCGGAGGTCTTGCCCTCACCACCACCGTGCGGATGGTCGATCGGGTTCATCGCCACCCCACGAACGCTCGGCCGCTTACCCCTCCAGCGGTTACGGCCGGCCTTGCCCCAGCTGATGTTGGACTGCTCGGCGTTGCCGACTTCACCCACGGTGGCGCGGCAACGTACGTCGACCATCCGCATCTCGCCGGACGGCATCCGGAGCGTGGCGTTCTTGCCCTCGCGAGCGACCAGCTGGATGCTGGCGCCAGCGGAGCGGGCAAGCTTGGCGCCACCGCCGGGCCGGAGCTCGACAGCATGGATCGTGGTACCGACCGGGATGTTGCGCAGCGGCAGATTGTTGCCCGGTTTGATGTCCGCCCGCTCGCCAGCCTCGACTTCGCTACCTTGACGCAGGCCCTCCGGCGCGATGATGTATCGCTTTTCACCGTCGGCGAAGTGCAGCAGAGCGATTCGCGCTGTGCGGTTCGGGTCGTACTCGATGTGTGCAACCTTTGCCGGTACGCCGTCCTTGTCGTAGCGCTTGAAGTCGATCAGCCGATACGCCTGCTTGTGACCACCACCGATATGCCGAGTGGTGATCTTGCCGGCGTTGTTCCGACCGCCGGTTTTGGGGCTGGGCACGACCAGCGACTTCTCCGGGTTGGATCGGGTCAGCTCGACGAAGTCAGCGACGCTGCTGCCGCGGCGGCCCGGCGTCGTGGGCTTGTACTTGCGGATAGCCATGTGATCTTCCTTATTCCGCTGCTCAGCTGCCCGGTGAGGAGAAGATGTCGATGCGCTCCCCGGGGGCGACAGTGACGATCGCGCGCTTGGTATCGGGACGCTTGCCATAGCCGTACTTGGTACGCCGCTTCTTGCCTGGCCGGTTCAGCGTGTTCACATCGGTGACCCGGACCTTGAACACTGACTCCACGGCGATCTTGATCTCAGTCTTGTTCGCATCCGGGGACACCAAGAACGTGTACTTGTTCTCGTCCAGCAGCCCATAGCTTTTCTCACTCACCACGGGTGCGAGCAGGACGTCGCGAGGATCACGAACCTTGACGCTGCTCACTTCTCATCCTCCTCGGTGATCTCGCTCTCGCTGGCTACTGCTTTGGCGGACTTCCCCACAGCCGGGCCAGTCACGAATGCCTGCAGCGCGGCTGAGGTGAAGACCACGTCGTCGTTGACAAGGACGTCATAGGCGTTGAGCTGATCGACAGTGATCACATGCACGCTCACCACATTGCGCAGACTCAGCCAGGCGAGATCCTCATCCCGATGGATGACAACGAGCACCTTGTCCGAGGCGGTCACCGCGGCTAACGCCGCGAGGGCGGCCTTGGTGGACGGTGTATCCCCCGGTACCAGCTCCGACACCACGTAGACGCGGCCGTCGCGAGCCCGGTCGGAGAGCGCGCCGCGCAGCGCTGCGGTGATCATCTTCTTGGGCGTACGTTGCGCATAACTGCGTGGCTGCGGTCCGTGGACTATGCCGCCGCCGACATACTGCGGCGCACGTTTCGAGCCCTGGCGGGCCCGACCGGTGCCCTTCTGGCGATACGGTTTCGCGCCGCCGCCGCGCACCTCGCCGCGGCTTTTCGTGGAATGAGTGCCCTGACGGGCTGCCGCCAGCTGAGCTGTGACCACCTGGTGGATCAGCGGGATATTCGCGGGCGCGTCGAAGAGCTCGGCAGGCAGCTCGGCGGTACCGGACTTGGCGCCCTTCACATCGAGCACGTCGACCGTACGGGTCTCGCTCATCCCTGATCTCCCTTCTTGGCAGCGCTCCGCAGGACGACCAGGCCGCCCTTGTTGCCCGGGATCGCTCCCCTGATCAAAATCAGGCCGCGCTCGGCATCCACCGCGTGCACCGTGAGGTTCTGTACGGTGACGCGCTCGACACCCATCCGCCCGGCCATCCGCAGGCCTTTGAAGACCCGCCCTGGAGTGGCGCAGCCGCCGATTGATCCCGGCGAGCGGTGCTTCCGGTGCACACCATGCGAGGCGCGAAGGCCGGAAAAGCCGTGCCGCTTCATGACACCGGCGGTGCCCTTGCCCTTGCTGACACCGGTCACATCAATGAACTCGCCCTCAGCGAAGACGTCGGCGCTGAGCTCCTGACCGAGGGTGTACTCGCTAGCGTCGCTGGTCCGGATCTCGACGAGATGCTTGCGCGGCGTCACTCCAGCCTTCTCGAAGTGCCCGGCGCTCGGCTTGGTCAGCTGCTTGGGTTTGACGGCGCCAAAGCCCAGCTGGACGGATGAGTAGCCGTCCACCTCAGGCGTTCTGACCTGAGTCACGACGCAGGGACCTGCCTGGACCACGGTCACCGGCACGATGCGGTTGTTGGCGTCCCAGAGCTGGGTCATGCCGAGCTTGGTGCCCAGCATGCCCTTGACGGTGCGTTCTGTCTTGGTGGCGCTCATCGTTGATCGTCCTAGAGCTTGATCTCGATGTCGACACCGGCCGGCAGGTCGAGCCGCATCAAAGAGTCGACGGTCTTGGGAGTCGGGTCGATGATGTCGATGAGACGTTTGTGCGTCCGCATCTCGAAGTGCTCCCGGCTGTCCTTGTACTTATGCGGAGAGCGGATGACGCAAAACACGTTCTTTTCCGTAGGCAGTGGCACCGGGCCGGCAACCTTCGCGCCCGTACGCGTCACCGTGTCGACGATCTTGCGCGCCGACGAGTCGATGACCTCGTGGTCGTAGGCCTTGAGCCTGATGCGGATCTTTTGTCCCGCCACCGTTCGTCCTTCTTCCTCGTCCTATTTCCCCGCTCGCTCCGACCCCCGTGGTCGGGCGTGTCGACCAGCGTTCGGCGCACCACACCCGCCACTTACGTGCTGAGGAGGTGGCCCGGCCCTGGACCGCGCGTCCAGGCAGCCGAGCAATCAAGGGTCTCGCGGTTCGGCGACCTCGCAATCAGGCTTGAAATTCAGGCCCGATCGGCATGGCTCACCCCGGCAACCCCGTCGGAGCAACCTGACGATTCTGTCAGAGACCCTTGGCTAGATCAAATCTGGGATGAACATTGTCCGGAACGGCTACCGCTCTGGGGGGTCTTGCTGAGGCGGATACGGCTGACCTGGCGGCTGCTGAGGCCAAGACGGCTGACCTGGTGGCTGCTGAGGCGGGTATCCCTGACCAGGCGGTGGCTGGGTCGAATACGGCTGGGTCGGATATCCGGCCTGCGGCTGCTGCGGCGGACCGGTTGGGTACGCCGGCCCCAGTGCGACGGGCGCTGGCCGCTTCTTGCCCAGCGCCAACCCGAGAATTCCTGCCAGCAGCAGCACACTGCCAACGATCAAGCAGATGATCGCGGCGGTCCTCAAGCTGTCTCCGATCCCACCAAGATCACCAAGGCCGGGCACATCAATGACCACTACCTGGCTCGGGTCGCTCGTGCTGTAGTACGTCGACACGGTGTCGCCGACCTCGGGTGGTTGGCCACCGGCGACGGCGCCCTGACCGGTCTGCGTCTTGCCCTGAGGGTCGGTATAGGCAACCGTGACGATCACCGGAGTGGTCTGATCAACAGACTGCACCGTTCCATTGACTGGGCCGGCGTAGCCAGTCTTGGCCAGTTCCTGATCAATCGCGGATTGGCCCTTGTCGGCCGCAAACGAGCCGACAGCCAGCCCACCGCCGGTCAGCAGCAGCAAGATCCCAAAGGCGATCCCGAGAATCTTCAGGGCCTTCATCGGGTTCTCCTTCGTGAATTCGAGACGTCGACCACGCTACCGCCGTTGCCAACACCGTCGCCGGCTCAGAGGTCGGATGTGATCTTTAGCGACGAATGGCGGAGCTGCCAGATCACGCTGCGTCCGAAGGACCAGCACAGTGCGGCGAGCGCAGCCAGCAGGAACGTGGTCGACACCCACTGCTCGCCATGTGTCAGTCCAAAGGTCAAGGCGGCTAGCAGCGCGACGGCCTGTAAGACCGCGATCACCTTCCCTGAGTAGTGGTACGGCAGTGGGAGACGTAAGGCTGGCACAACGAGGGACGTGGCGACATACCCGTATCGCATGGCACCGACCGCGAGCACCCACCAGCCAGCTATCCCGAGTGCCGCAACAGCCACACTCAGCACCGCCAGCATGGCCGCATCCGTCTCGACGTCGAAGCGTGCTCCGAAGGCGCTGGCCTCTTTCCGCGCTCGAGCGACCCGGCCGTCCACACCGTCGAGCAGCAAGCAGAGCGTGCCTATGATGATCATGGTCAGCAGTGCCTGCCTGGTGAGGCCGCCGGCCAAGGCCTGCAGCGCGAGGCCAGCTAGAAAGCAGACGCCCAGCCCTCGTACCAGGGTCACCACATCCGCGACACTGAAAGTCCTTGCACGAGAGTGCCTCGCGACCAAAGTGCCCAGCACCAGGAAGCAGAATGTTGCGGTTGATGCAGACAGCCAGCTGAGCTGCCAGCCCACTAGTGCAGCCCCGAGCACAATGGGCAAACACGCTGCAAGCAGCCAGTACTCCGAAGTGCCTTGTCTGCTTGTCCACAGCAGCGGCGTTGCCAACGTCTTCATCACCCACTCAAACGAGCCATGAGCCCGACGGGTTCAGCTTCTCAGTCCATACCCATGGTGGGCGGGGAACGCCTCGGCGATGCGCCGTCATCAGTTTCGACATCACCGGTCTCGACGGCTTGCGACCACTAGGCTCGCAGGCGTGAGAAACGGGCTGCGATGAAAGTCCGGGCCGGAGTAGCCGCTGGGCATCCATCGACCGCACAAGCGGGGGCTGAGATTCTCTCCCGCGGCGGTAGCGCGGTCGATGCGGCCGTCGCGATGATGCTCGTCAGCTGTGCCGCGGAGACGATCTTCACCGGACTTGGTGGCGGGGGTTTCGCAACGGTCTACGACGCCGCGACCACCCAGGTGCGCTGTTTGGATTTCTTCGTGAGCGTTCCGGGGCTGGGAGGCAAGCGGCCAAGTCCCGCCACGTCGATCGAAGTGATCTTCATCGGTCAGCACGTGCCGTACGAGATCGGGCCCGCGACCGTTGCCGTGCCGGGGATCCCCGCCGGCGCCCACTATCTGTGGCAGCGGTGGGGTCGGCTCTCCTGGGCCACTGTCACCGCGCCGGGGCGGGAGGCGTCTTACGGCACGCCTTTTCCGGCTATGCACGCTCAAGTCCTCCCGCGGGTCGCTGCCGCGATGTGTGTCGGGGAAGGTATCGAGGTCTATCAGCGTTTGGACGGCTCCTACCTGCAAGCCGGTGACCCGTTGCGACATCCTGATCATCATCGAGCCTACGAGCTCATGCTGCGGGACCCCCACGCGTTCTATCACGGTGCCTACGCCGATGCATTGGTCATCGCAGTGTCCGACGGTGGCGCTCTGACCCAAGAAGACCTCGACGCGTACCACGTGATTGAGTCGACTCCGCGATCGGTTCGGGTCACCGACTCTACCGTGCACGCCCGGGGTAATGATCTTGATGATCTGCTCGGCACAATAGAACGAGTGGCGCCCGCGGTGCACGGCGATCCGACAACTGATGCACCCTCCGCCGCAGCGTTGATCGACGCCTTGCGCGCACCCAGCAAGCGGGCCGAGACGACGAACATCGTCGCGGTCGACGAGCAAGGCGACGGCTGTGTGATCACGACCAGTCTCGGTCTGGGCTCAGGAGTATGGGTGCCGGGCTACGGCGTACATCTGAATTCGATGCTGGGTGAAGGGGAACTCGTTCGAGGGCTGGTGCACCCCGGTGTTCGCATGGGTTCGATGATGTCCCCCCTGATCGCACTGAATGATCATGGACAGCTGGCCGCCATCGCCGGCGCGGCAGGCGGCAGCCGGATCCGTCCCGCCCTGGTGCAGTGCATCCTCCGGATGCTGCGCGGCGCTGCACCGCAGGAAGCCATCGACGCACCTCGGCTCAATGCGCTGCCGGATCTGGTCAGGCTGGAGCCTGGCTTCTTCTCACACGTCATCCGATCACTCGAGGCGGACGGTTACAAGACGGCGATCGCTGACCACCGGGATCCCTACTTCGGGGGCGTCTCAGCGCTCAGTCCGCTCGGTGGCGGGGCCGATCCCCGGCGCAGCGGCTTCGTCATCATGCTGTGAATTAGGGTCGAGCGGTGACAATCCCTTCCTCGACCTATCGTCTGCAGGTCAATCGCAACTTCACCCTCAACGATGCGGCCCAGATCATTGGCTACCTCGATGAGCTCGGCGTGGGAGCTGTATACCTCTCACCGATCTTGCTGTCGACCACCGGCTCTGATCATGGTTACGACACCACCGATGTCACCCGAGTTGATCAGGACCGAGGTGGGGCGGAGGGGCTGGAACGACTCCTGACCGGTGCCGGCCAAGCCGGGCTTGGCATGATCATCGACATTGTGCCGAACCACCTAGGCATTGCGCATCCGATCGAGAATCCGGCCTGGTGGGACGTGCTACGACTCGGTGAAGATTCTCGGTACGCCTCATGGTTCGACATTGACTGGAGCAGGGGCCGAATCGTTGTCCCCATCCTCGGTGATGATGCCCAGCTGACCGTGGTGGATGGCCAGTTGCGCTACTTCGAGCACCGTTTCCCGCTCGCTCCAGGAAGCTGGTCCGAGGGCGAGGATGTCGCTGCCGTGCATGACCGGCAGCACTACCAGCTGGTCCACCACTCACGTGGTAACAGCGAAATCAACTACCGCCGGTTCTTCGCCATCACCACACTCGCCGGCGTACGAGTCGAGGATCCCGAGGTCTTCTCGGCCACCCACACCCTCATCCGGGGTTGGTGCGAGGCAGGAGTAGCCGGGCTGCGTATCGACCATCCGGACGGCTTGCGGGATCCGCTTGGATATCTGCACCGGCTGCGATCGTTTGCCTCGGACCAATGGATCACCGTGGAGAAGATCCTGGAGAGGGGCGAGGAGCTGCCCAAGACCTGGCCGGTTGCCGGTACCACCGGCTACGACGCCATGCGCGAGGTGAATGGCGTGTTCATCGATCATGATCATCAGTCGGACTTCACGACTCTTTATCAGCAGCTGACTGGGGACCAGGGCACGATCGGTGATCACATCGAAGCCGGCAAGCGTCTGGTGGTCGACACCCTGCTCCCTGCCGAGGTGCGACGGATGGCAGCTCTGGCCCCTGAGATTCCCCATGCGGCACCCGCACTTGCCGAAGTAGCGATTGCATTTGAGGTGTACCGCTCGTATCTGCCGGAAGGTGTGGCAGATCTTGATCACGCTCTCGAGACCGCCATGCGACGGCGTCCCGAGCTGGCCGGCGCCATTGCTCGGCTCAGCCCGCGACTCCATGATCATGGCGATGAACTGGCGCTGCGCATGCAGCAGCTGAGCAGTGCGGCAATGGCCAAGGGTGTTGAGGACACCGCGTATTACCGGTACTCCCGCTTCGTCGCGCTCAACGAGGTCGGCGGCGATCCGGATCAGTTCGGCATTCCGCTGCAGGATTTCCACGCGCTCCAGGCGTTGAGACTGAGTCGGCAGCCCGCGTCCATGACGGGGCTGTCGACCCACGACACCAAGCGCGGCGAAGATGTGCGCGCCAGACTGGCAGTCCTGTCGGAGATTCCTGAGACCTGGGCTCGCTTCGCTGAGCTGTTCTTGGGCACGACCACCATCCCGAACCGCCCCTTCGGATACTTCCTCGCGCAGACGCTGGTAGGTACCGGTCCGATCGAGCGTGCACGAATGCACGCGTACGCCGAGAAAGCCATGCGTGAGGCAAGCGATGGCACAACATGGACTGCACCAGAGGCGTCGTTCGAAGCCACCGTGCATGAGGCCGTCGACGCGGCCTACGAAGATCGCCGGCTACGCAGCGCATGGGACGAGCTCGACGCGATCATCACAACTCCTGGCTGGGCCAACTCACTCGGCCAGAAGCTCGTTCAGCTCACCATGCCTGGCGTACCGGACGTCTACCAGGGCACTGAACTCTGGGAAGACTCGCTGGTCGATCCAGACAATCGGCGACCGGTCGACTTCGCTGCACGCGCTCGGCTGCTCGAATCATTGAGCGACGCTCAGCCCGGCATCGACGAGACCGGCGCAGCCAAACTCTGGATCACCCGTCAGGCCCTGCGGCTGCGTCGAGACCGGCCCGACTGGTTCTCTGACTACCGCGCAGTTGAGGCCAGCGGTCCGGCGCAGCACCACCTGATCGGCTTTGATCGCGGCGGGGCCATCACGCTGGCCACACGACTCCCTGTCGGCCTTGCTGCCGCCGGTGGTTGGCGACACACCACCGTAGAGATCTCAGCGCCACACACCGATGTGCTGACCGGCCGCCGGTGGGACGGAACCGTAGCGGTAGGAGACGTGCTGGCCTCATACCCGGTTGCGCTGCTTGCGCGAGCGCAGTAATTCCGCTCCCGAGACTACTTGATGATCTTCGTCACGCGGCCGGCGCCAACCGTGCGGCCTCCCTCACGGATGGCGAACTTCAGCTCCTCCTCCATGGCAATCGGCTGGATGAGCTGGACAGACATGTCGGTGTTGTCACCGGGCATCACCATGTCGGTGCCTTCCGGGAGGTTCACCACACCTGTCACGTCAGTGGTACGGAAGTAGAACTGCGGACGGTAGTTGTTGAAGAACGGCGTATGCCGACCGCCCTCCTCCTTGGAGAGGATGTAGACCCGCGCCTCGAAGTCGGTGTGCGGAGTCGTCGTGCCGGGCTTGATCACGACCATCCCGCGCTCAACGTCCTCACGCTTGGTACCGCGCAGCAGCAGGCCGACGTTCTCCCCCGCCTGACCCTCGTCAAGCAACTTGCGGAACATCTCCACGCCGGTGACCGTGGTGGTCTGCTTGGTGTCGCGGATGCCGATGATGTCAACGGTCTCCATGACCTTGATCACGCCGCGCTCGATACGCCCGGTAACGACGGTGCCGCGGCCAGTGATGGTGAAAACATCCTCCACCGGCATCAGGAATGGCTTGTCGACCTCGCGGATCGGTTGCGGGATGTAGTTGTCCACTGCATCCATCAGCTCCATAACGGAGTCGCTCCACTTGTCGTCACCGTTCAGTGCCGGAAGCGCTGCGACCCTGATGACTGGGAGGTCGTCGCCCGGAAATTCGTACTCGGTGAGCAGCTCGCGAACCTCGAGCTCGACCAGCTCCAGGATCTCGTCGTCGTCAACCATGTCGCACTTGTTCAACGCGACCACGATCGCAGGAACACCCACCTGTCGAGCCAGCAGGACGTGCTCGCGGGTCTGTGGCATCGGACCGTCAGTCGCGGCGACGACCAAGATCGCACCGTCCATCTGCGCTGCGCCGGTGATCATGTTCTTGATGTAGTCAGCGTGGCCCGGGCAGTCGACGTGCGCGTAATGCCGCTTCTCGGTCTGGTACTCCACATGCGCGATCGAGATCGTGATTCCGCGCTGACGCTCCTCTGGCGCCTTGTCGATCTGCTCGAACGCCGACACTTGGTTGAGGGTCGGGAACTTGTCGTGCAGCACCTTGGTGATCGCCGCGGTCAGTGTGGTCTTTCCGTGGTCGATGTGCCCGATCGTGCCAATGTTGACGTGCGGCTTTGTCCGCTCGAACTTCGCCTTTGCCACTGAGGCTCCTCCTGGATGTTCGCCACGCTGGTCGCGGGGCGTTCGCTTCGTGGGTAACTTAGCCAGCTGGCCGATTTGACCCGGGCTAAGTTTTGTGGACGATTCCGCTCAGGTCAAACGGAATCGGCCCGCTGATCGCCGTAGATTGTGGTGCTCGCTTCGATCATTCACCCCGTGCCTTCTGGATGATCTCCTCGGCGATGTTCTTCGGCGTCTCCGCGTAGGAGTGGAACTCCATCGAGTACGAGGCCTGACCCGAGGTCTTGGACCGCAAGTCACCGACGTAGCCGAACATCTCCGACAGGGGTACGAGCGCCTGCACGACCTTGTTGCCATGCAGGTCGTTCATCGCCTGAACGTGTCCCCGTCGCGCGTTGATATCACCGATCACGGTGCCGAGATAGGTCTCCGGAGTGGTCACCTCCACCGCCATCACCGGCTCGAGCAGGGCGGGATCGGCGCGGCGGGCGGCCTCTTTGAAGACCATCGAGCCGGCGATCCGGAAGGCGAGCTCGGAGGAGTCGACATCGTGATAGGCGCCGTCGACAAGGGTGACCTTCACGTCGTCCACCGGATAACCGGCCAGCACACCAAATTGCATGGCGTCCTGGATGCCCTCGTCAACGGCCGGAATGTACTCCCTAGGGATGCGGCCGCCGGTGATCTGGTTCACGAACTCATAACCGGAGCCCGCTGGCTGAGGCTGCACGTTGATGATCACCCGACCGTACTGACCAGACCCGCCCGACTGCTTCTTATGGGTGTACTCAACCTTCTCCACCGGCCGCCGCAGCGTTTCACGATAGGCGACCTGCGGCTTGCCGATGTTCGCCCCGACCCTGAACTCACGCTTCATCCGATCGATCAGGATCTCCAGGTGCAACTCACCCATCCCCGCGATGATCGTCTGACCAGTCTCATCGTCTGTGTGGACGCGGAAGGTTGGATCCTCCTCGGCCAGTCGCTGGATTGCCATTCCCAGCTTTTCCTGATCAGACTTGGTCTTCGGCTCGATGGCCTGCTCGATCACCGGTGCCGGGAAGTCCATCGACTCCAGCTGCACCGGATGAGCCATGTCGCACAGCGTCTCGCCAGTAGTGGTGTCCTTGAGGCCCATGACCGCAACGATCTGGCCGGCGCCGACCGATGCGATCTCTTGCCGCTTGTTCGCGTGCATCTGATAAATCTTGCCGATCCGCTCCCTACGTCCCTTTGTGGCGTTCAGTACTGTCGAGCCGGCCTCGAGCTTGCCTGAGTACAGGCGGATATAGGTCAACCGGCCCAGGTGAGGATCAGCCGCGATCTTGTACGCCAGGGCGGCGAACGGATCCGAGTCGGTAGGGTGCCGTTCGATCATGACTGACTCGTCGCCCGGCTTGAAGCCCATTATGGCGGGAACATCGAGCGGCGATGGCAGATAGGCGATGACAGCGTCCAGCAACGGCTGCACACCCTTGTTCTTGAAGGCGCTGCCGCAGAGGACAGCTGTGATCTTGGAGGCGAGCACCGCACGACGGATCGAGTCCTGCAGCAGCTCGGGCGTGATCGACTCCTCGTCGGTGAGGAAGGCCTCCATCATGTGGTCGTCGTGATCGGCCACCAGCTCGATAAGCGCATGGCGAGCTGCTTGCGCTTGATCAGCAAGTTCAGCAGGAATCTCCTCGACTGCGTAATCCTCACCGATCTTCGTCTCGCCGCGCCAAGTGAGCGCGCGCATGTTGATCAGGTCGATGACGCCGATGAAGTCTGCTTCCGAGCCAATCGGCAGCTGCACCACGGCGGGTATGGCACTGAGCCGATTCTTGATCGTCTCTACGCAGTGCTCGAAGTTGGCACCCGTACGGTCGAGTTTGTTGACGAAGCAGATACGTGGCACACGGTAGCGGTCAGCCTGCCGCCACACCGTCTGGCTTTGCGGCTCCACGCCAGCAACCCCGTCAAAGACGGCAACAGCACCATCGAGCACTCGTAGCGAACGTTCCACCTCGATAGTGAAGTCCACGTGCCCCGGGGTGTCGATGATGTTGATCTGATGATCTTTCCAATGGCACGTCGTAGCAGCGGAGGTGATGGTGATCCCCCGCTCCTGCTCCTGCTCCATCCAGTCCATGGTGGCAGCGCCCTCGTGCACCTCACCGATCTTGTAGTTGATTCCGGTGTAGAAGAGGATGCGCTCGGTCGTGGTCGTCTTGCCCGCGTCGATGTGGGCCATGATCCCGATATTGCGGACCTTGGACAGGTCGGTCTTGATGTCGACAGCCATGTGGAATCTCTCTGAGTCAGAACTGATGTCGGCTAGCGCTCAACTTGGTTCTGACAGTCGCTCAATTACCAGCGGTAGTGGGCGAAGGCTTTGTTCGCCTCAGCCATCTTGTGGGTGTCCTCGCGGCGCTTGACTGCAGCGCCGAGGCCGTTCGATGCGTCGAGGATCTCGTTCATCAGCCGCTCGGCCATGGTCTTCTCGCGGCGCTGCCGAGCGAAGCTCACCAGCCAGCGCATCGCCAAGGTGGTGGCACGGGCAGGCTTGACCTCAACCGGGACCTGGTACGTCGCACCACCAACGCGGCGGCTCTTGACCTCCAGCGAGGGCCGGACGTTGTCCAGGGCACGCTTCAAGGTCTGCACAGGATCGACGCCGGTCTTAGTCCGCGTCCCCTCCATCGCCGTGTAAACGATGTCTTGTGCAACCGTCTTCTTGCCATTCAGCAGGATCTTGCTGACGAGCTGACTGACCAGCGGCGACCCGTAAACAGGGTCGGCGATCACCGGGCGCTTCGTGGCCGGGCCCTTGCGAGGCATTACTTCTCCTTCTTCGCGCCGTAACGGCTACGTGCCTGCTTGCGGTTCTTCACACCCTGGGTGTCCAGCGAGCCACGGATGATCTTGTACCGAACACCGGGCAGATCCTTTACCCGCCCGCCGCGAACCAGCACCATGGAGTGCTCCTGCAAGTTATGGCCAACACCTGGGATGTACGCGGTCACCTCGACCCCAGAGGACAGCCGGACACGAGCGACCTTCCGCAGCGCCGAGTTCGGCTTCTTCGGCGTCGTCGTGTACACCCGCGTGCACACGCCGCGACGCTGAGGCGAACCCTTGAGCGCAGGCGTCTTGGTCTTGCTCACTTTGTCCTCGCGACCCTTACGGATCAGCTGCTGAATTGTGGGCACCGCGTTGTATCTCTTTTCTTCATGTTGAATGGCTGGCGACCCTTCGGGGTCCCGTTGGGTCAGCGTGCGAACACCGCCGGCACTAGACATTCGGGCACGCACAAAGTGTCGGGCGAGCCCGAACACAAGGATCAAGGCTATCTGTTGCCCATGCCGGGGTCAAAAACCTCTGCGTCGGACAAAGTAACCTCGGATATCAGCGCTGCACGGGCCGCTTCTATTCCCAAGCTGACAAGGCCGAAGACCTACCTCTCTGGCTGGGGCTAATCCAGCAGGAAGACCTCGCGTCGGCGCACCATCTCGATGGTTCCATCATCGAGGTAAGCCTCAGCTGCCAGCAGTTGCGGCAGCAGATCGCGCTCGGTCGTCGTCGCCCGGAAAACCAGCCCGATACTTACCTCATGATCGGGCTGCTGGATGACCTCAATCGGATCGCCAGTCATGATCGTGCCTGGGACGACCACACTCAGGTAGCTGCCCGGACGGCCCGCCGCGGTGAAGGTCTTCGCCCAACCCTTCTCCCCCATCCAGCCGCGAAAGGTTGAACAGGGAATCCGTGGCGCGGTCACCTGGAGAACGACCTCCTGTCCAACCCGCCAACGCTCACCGATCAGTGCATCGTTGATCTCAAGGCCGACGGTCGTAAGGTTCTCACCAAAGAAACCGTTTGGCAGCTCCCGGCCTAACCTGCGCTCCCACTCGTCGAGATCCTCGCGCTGGAAGGCGTACACGGCCTGCTGGTCACCACCGTGGTGCTTTCCGTCCCCAATGAAGTCCCCGACCAGCCCGCTGCCCAGACCGGTGGTTTTGGGCCCTGGCTTGCGCACCCTTACCGGTTCCAGGGTCGGTTGCTTCCCGATACCCGTCCGTCCGGTGTCCTTGTGGGGGTTGGGTCGCGGGTGGCCCAGGTTGACCGAGTCGAGTCGTGCCACCGTGTCAGGTTACGTCTAGCTGCGTGCGTCGGAAATCGTGCGCCGCCGCACGGAGGAGAAGCGATCAGAGGCATTCTTCCCTCTGAGAGCAACGACGACGGCGGCGGCCAGGTCGCACGATTGCGCGAGCAGCTCAAGATGGGTCGTGGAGGAAGGCCGTGACGTCGGTGAAGAACTCGGGAGCAATGATGAGCGCGTGTCCACGGTTGCGGTACATGATCAGCTTCCCGTGCGGCATTCGAAACGCCGTCTCGGCAAACATGTCGAGCGGCCAATAGGGGTCTTGTGCGCCACAGATCACCAGGGTCTCGGTCTGGATATCCGGGAGCCGGTCCCGTACGTCGAAGGCGTCCTCGGCGCGCAGCATCGCGATCGTGTCCGCCGGATTCTCGATCGTGATCCGCTTGGCTGCCACCAGCGCCACCGGGGTCAACAATGCCCGAAGCCACCGGGACCGGAGCTTCCCTGACATCGCGTCCAAAACGGCATGGGCCGGATACCGACCCGTCTCCTCGATTGCGTGCAGCAGTTTCAGCTGCTGCTCCTTGGCGACCGGGCCGAGCGCGTACGCAGCGCTGGCAACCACCGCCTTACGGACCACATCGGGCCTGTCTGCGATCAACTGCAGCGCCAAAGACCCGCCGGTGCTGGCCCCCAGCACGTCCACCGGCCCGCCGAAGTGGTGCCGAATTGCCTCGGCATGCCGCTCGGCCACGTCCGCGAAGGTGGTATCGGCGGCCATTCCGGGCCAGCGGTTGGTGAAGTACACCTGGAAACCGGCACGGGCCAGCGGGGTCAGCGTTCGAAGCGTGAGTGTTCGTTGCAGGCCGGGCTTCGGATTTCGGTGATCTAGCGTGAATCCAGACAGGTAGACCAGCGGCTCGACCGCACCAAGAACCAGATACGGC
>DATEWO010000190.1:0-10527 GCA_035257925.1 Propionibacteriaceae bacterium
GTTGTGGGGAGGCGGTAGGTCTTCCATCCGGCGATGGGTGCGCCAGGACCCGGACTTCGGCAAGATCGCTGGGAACGTCAGCGTGGCGCTCGGCGGCGTCGGGCTTCCCGCTGCGATGGTCATGCTGGTCGACCAAGCAGCCAACCAATTTCACGGCATTCTCTATTGGCTGGTAGACGTGCGGCTCATCAACGTGGTCCGGCGCACCATTGAAAGACTCCGAGAAGACAAATATTAGCCGTCTGGTTGCGAGATGCTATGGCCGTACACGGGAGCCGGAGGCACCAGCCAGGCTGTTGGCGAGGCAGATTCGGGAAATGCATGAGCGTCAAGTGCGTGAGACCGCGAGCAGTGCCAGTTGGCAAGTCGGTGAGTGCGCAATTCTGAAACGGCCAAAGCTTCAACAGTCCACGGCTATTGCGGGTAACCCGATCACGTTTGATATGCACATACTGGGTGAGAATCATTTCGAGGCCAAACTATTCAGACGGACCAATGGCGATACGCCGCAACGTTTTCTCTACTATCCAGGTGACACAACACAACGAAGATTCTTTGGCCCGAATACGATTACCGATACGTTCATAGCCAAAGGCATGGAGGGCAGGTGGTGAGGCGGTGACCGTCGTTTCTTGCGCCGCGTGGTGTTTGTCCCCGTGCCCCACCCCAATCGTGAGCCCGCGTGCCCGTTCTGCGGTCGGACCGGTCAGGGCACCGGAGCCCGTATGCGTCGCAGATTTATCTGTGTCCCTATTTATCATCGGGCTTGCGATCGAAGATCATAAGCGTGCCGGTGGCAACCCCATAGATCATTCCCGCAACACCCATGAACGCGGCCACCGTGGTGATCAGATCGGGGATTGCTCTCGTCATGCTGGCCAAGAGCGCAGCACCCAGGAGCCCGATGCCACCGAGAAACGCTATCCAGGTTCGTCGGTTCTGTCTTCGTATCCCGTCTCCGGCTGACCGCCGCACCTGCTAACGATAGCGATCCAACCTTGGGACCGAGCGGTGCTGAGTAGCCATGACCAGAACCCGACGCACGTAGCCCCTGTGGAGGCGAGGCTATCAAACCTCGACCGTGCGCGCGGACCGCTTGCCCAGAATTTCTTCACAGCAGCCAATGACCGACTCCCATTGCCCGGCGCTCAAGATCACGGTAGTCGAGTAGTGGTAGGTCGTTGTTAACCATGAGCCCAGTCGTGCCTAAAAACTATGTTTGTCAAACAGAGTTGGGCTCACTTCACGGTAGATCTCGTCTCTTAATCGACCCATGTCAGTGATTTTTGGTGTACATCTAGTCTCTATTCGCCTCAGGCCCCTCAAGGTGCCCAGAATTTTCTTGACCTGGTCAGCGGCCCTCACCATCTATGCCGGTCAACAAGGCGTGAGCGAAACACCCGTGGTCAACAGCGACAAATCGTCGATCTTGTCCTAATTTGGACCAAACATTCGCAGTCGACACTCATGGAGGTCAGATGGTCAAGGTTCTCGTTGGAGGGGGAAAAGGCAAAATCCCGATTGGCCCCGTCTATTTTACGAGAGATTATGTCCTGCCCGGCTGGTTTCGTAACAAGACATACCCGCAGGGGCGCCGTGGCGTCGTTCTACGTGAACATACACTTTTCGGCAAAGTCACGCACGTGGACCTCCGCTTACCGGACGGTGAGTTTTTACCTGAAGTGCCCATCGATTACATCAGGACCGAGTGACGCGTTAGTCGGCGATACCCTTGCGGGCGCTCCCCAGAATTTTTTTGACCTAATCAGCAACACCCATAGGCACGCGGCGCGCAGCAGCCGCCTTCGACGGGCGCGCACGAGGCATTGATCGCACACTCCGGTTAGGGTCTCGAATGTGCGCATCGGGCAGATCATCGTCCGCGATGTCTCCGAGGTTCGTCTTCGCGCCGCCTTTCCTGACTGCGAGATCGCGGCGGTAGGCGCAGACTTGCAGATCACGTTCGAGCTGCGGGATCTGTCGGAGACCTATCCGCTCCTAGATCGCGTCCGGCAGACCGGGGGCGATCCTTGTGAGCTATACATCAGTCTCTAGGGGCGGGACCCCAGACTGATCTTCCCGAGATTTGTCGTCCGATCAGACTCCGGCGTACGAGCACCATCACTGGCAGCGTCTGTTCAAGATTTCTGAATGCGTGAGTTGCTGCAGGCGTCATCGACCACGCCGACCCCGCTAATCGCGAAACGATCGGAGTCGACGCCTTCCGGAGGCGCGTTTCCTAGCGGCGCAGCAACGTGCGGGCTTCGGCCGTCCGGAGTTCAACTGAGGGCCCACCCCGCACGTCGACGCGGCAATGCTGTCCCGGCCCGATCGGATGTATACCGGTGATGGCGCCCGTGGCGAAGACCATGCCCGCTCGGACCGGTTGACCCCGGCTGGCGAGGATATTCAAGGCAGTCGCCAAACCATGATGAATTCCCCCCGGGAGGTTCTCGGCAGATCCCTCTCCCATGAGTTGCCCGTCGACGTAACAAGCAAGCTGAGCCGGAGCTCCATCGGGCCGGTTCGCAAGAATCGAGCCGAGCACCAGACCGTTGTTGTTCCCGAAATCGGATGCGATCACGGTCGGGCCGAGCGAGTTGATGTCGGGGATCGGGCTGCTGGCCACCTCGATGCCGACCAGCAGACGCTGTTCCAGATCCGCCGCCTCTTCGGCCGTCCAGCCGCCCGTTTCGTGGTCGGGCAGATCCTGCCCGAGCCGGATGACGAGCTCTGCCTCCACGGCAGCGAACCCGGATGCGAAGATACCGACCTCGACTGCGGAGACGTGCTTCTCGCTCAGGTGATATTGCTGACGCCATATGGGCCCGACCAGCCGGTCCGGATCCCCGGCGGTGCGGTAATCCGCGGGGATGTAGCCGATCTTCCAGCCGACCAGCGAGTCCTGCCATAGCGACATCGCCGACTCCTGGATCTGGTAGGCCTCGGCCATGCTGGCGGGGACCGGTCCCGGGAACCGGGTCAGGCTCCGCCCGTCCCTTCGGGCAGCCACCAGCTCGGCGGCGACTGCTTCCTCAGCTGTCGGTGTGCTCATCTCGACCTTTCCGGTCTGCACTCACCCCGGTGTAGCGCGTACCAACGCTAGACGATCCGATGAGCACGAACCGATCGCCCTCAGCAAACCCAAGCGACAATGCAACTTTGCCGGTGTGGATTACTTAGAGCGGTTGAGCGGGGATCGCCGGGCCGCGGATGCGAAACCAAGCCAGGTGTGTCGGTTTCCGGCCCAGCACCAGCCCACCTTGGGCGCATTGCGTCTGATGCTGCCGTCCCTTCCGGTCCCGTTGCTGATCCAGAGGGCGGGGGTTCGTGGGTCCAATGTGCCGTCGGGTCTACGCAAGCGCGAACCGATCGTCATAAAGCAGTGGTTGCGGGCCAAGGCCTCGGGCTGCTGAAGCAGCCAGTGGATACCTTCGACCAGGGTCAGTGGTGTGCGCGCAGCGCTGGTAATTGCCGGTAGCGCTTCGTCAGGGCTCCAGTCAGCCATCTCATCGCCGCGGCTGATGTCATGCACCAGATAGAGCGGCGTCGTTGGCGGGGCTGACCTGTCGATCGGATTGAACTGATCAACATCGGCCATGTCCTCCACGACGAAGCCGGACTTGCCGCGGTGTTTCAGGACCGGCGCAAGTACCGAAGCGGGAACTCTCTCCGGATGGACCACCAGCAGTGCATTGTCTGCGTCGGCTCCGGACACCGCGGTGCAGATCTGGGTCGGGGACAGACCCCCGAGCTGGTGAACTCCAAGACTGATCAGTCGATCAGCCTGTTCATTGAGGGTGGGCAGTGACCCGAGCGCGATCGGCAAGATCAACTCCGCTTCGACATTGGGCTAGTGTTCAGCGCCGCACAGAGCATACGTGGCTCAAAGCTGGCGGCAGCCGTGTCTCCCTTCGCCCCAAGGTGATCTCGCCAGGCGTTCGCCGCTGCTGCGTGGGGGTTCTTGTTCTCTCTGCTTGGTGTGGTCCCCCCATGACGACTCCGACTTCCGCACATTGTTCGAAACCCAGTTCTTCCGCGCGGTCGCGATGATCAAGGCGGTGCTGCCCGGGATGCAGGCCCGCCGCTCCGGCGCAATCGTCAACGTTTCCACGATCGGTGTCCAGATCATGCCCGTTGGCTCGGGCTACTACGCCGCCTCGAAGGCTGCGCTCGAAGCCATGTCCGGCGCGCTGTACGGCGAGTTGCAGCCACTCGGTATCTCCGTCACCGTTGTGGAGCCTGGCGCGTTCCGCACCGACTTCGCCGGTCGCTCGCTGACCCAGTCGACCACCGTGATCGACGACTATGCCGAAACGGCCGGCAAGCGCCGTAAGGAACACGACACCCTGCATGGCACCCAACCCGGCGACCCGGCAAAGGCAGCCAAAGCCATCATCGCCGCGGTCGAGTCCGACGAGCCGCCCGCGTTCCTGCTGCTGGGCAAGGATGCGCTCAGCACCTACCGCCGGCTGGCCGCAGCCCGACTCGACACCATCGAAGCTTGGGAGGACCTCACCATGAGCACCGACATCGACGCCTGAGAGGGCAACCGGTCAGAAGTCGAACAAGTCGCCCAGGAAGGACTTGCGCCGCCTCTTGTCCTGGTAGCGAGGGTCGTACCCGCGGCCGTAGTAGTCATCCGGACTGTCCGGGCTCTTGGGCGCGTACGCTGCGGCCGGATATTGCGGGTAGGTCGGTGCTTGAGGATATCCAGCCGGGTAACCGGCCACCTCCGTACGCGGATCGGGCCGCGGCTCGCTGCGGGGAGCCGGCGGCGGAGCTGGCGTACTCACCCGCTCGATGATCTTGTCGAGTTCCCCACGGTCTAGCCACACCCCGCGGCAGCTGGGGCAGTAGTCGATTTCGATGCCCTGGCGCTCGGTCATTTGCAACACGGTCTGGTCATGCGGACACTGCATGACCTCGACTGTACGGGTCCACCATCGGGTTGATCCCAGTGGCAGGATCCTCACCGAGGACACAGACGATCTGACGGATTCCACATGCTTGCCACTGCACGAGCCGATTGCCGATCGACTTTGCCTCTTCATATGCCGTTCTTGTGCGCGAGGGAGTTTGCAACGGCGGGCAACCTGCGACGCCGACGCGGATGACCCCAGTGGTTTGATCGGCAGATGACGTCCGTCGAGCTGGTCCATAGCGCCGCCCTTGCCGACACGGTCCCGTACGCGTACGCCGCGGTGACGCCGCCCGGACGGCTGGTGTTCACCGCCGGCGCCTGCCCGCTCGACCAGGACGGCGCCGTCGTGTCGCCAGGCGACGTCGCCACGCAGGCTCAGCAGGTGATTGCCAACCTCGCGGTGGCACTTGGAGCAGCTGGTGCCGAGTTGACTGACGTGGCCAAGACGACCGTGTACGTCGCCTCGAGCTCCCGCACTGACCTGGTGACTGCCTGGCAGGTCGTCCGCAACGCGTTCGGCGACCACGACGCGCCGAGCACGTTGCTGGGCGTTGCGGCCCTCGGCTATCCCGGCCAGCTCGTCGAGGTAGAGGCAGTGGCGGTCACCGGCGGCGGCTGACGCGGCCGTGAGGACGAGCATTCCGCCAGGATGCCCGAATCACATAGCGGCACTGAGCTGCCAAATTGAGTGCGCGGGGTCAGGCACTGGGTCGGCGAGCCTGCTTCACCTCGCGGGCGAACGCCCAGGCGTCCACCACGGGACCCACGTGCCCGAGCTTGTCGGGGTTGGCCACCGCGCGGATCGTTTGGATCTGCCCGTCGAGCACGTCGAGCGTCAACGTGCCGGCCACCTTGCCGTCGCGATCGCGGACGATCGCGCCCGGCTGGCCGTTCACCTCACGTTTCTCCACCCTCGCGCCGATCTTCGGGAGCACCGGGAAGATCGAGGCGAGCACGCGGGCCACGTTGTCGGCACCGATCACGCTCCTGGGAAGCGCAGGCGCCTTGCCTCCCCCATCCCCGACCATCTGGACGTCGGCAGCGAGTAGCTCCCTTAGTCCGTCGACATCGCCATCGCGGAGCGCATCGAAGAAGCGCCCCGTCAGCTCCTCGCGTTCCCGGCGGTCCGCCGCGAACCGAGGGCGCCCGACGTCCATGTGGCGCCGCGCCCGGACCGCGAGCTGGCGGCAGGCCGCCTCGGATCTGCCGACGGCCGATGCGATCTCGGGAAAGCCGAACCCGAACACGTCACGCAGCACGAAGACCGCCCGCTCGAGGGGGGTCAGCCGCTCGAGTAGCAACAGCGCCGCCATCGACAACGAGTCGGCCAGCTCCGCTGACCGTGCCGGATCCTCATAGGGGTCGGTGAGCAGTGGCTCAGGGAACCACGGCCCGACGTAGGTCTCCCGCCGGACACGCGCCGAGCGCAGCACGTCGATCGAGATCCGGGTGACCACGGCTGAGAGGAAAGCCTTCGTCGACGTCGGCTGTGTCGGGGAGGACTCATAGCGCAGCCAGGTCTCCTGGACCGCGTCCTCTGCTTCGGTCACGCTGCCGAGGATCCGGTACGCGATCGCGAACAGCAGCGGGCGCAATTCCTCGAACTCTTCGCCCCGGGTCATGCGAGTTCTTCCTTGAAGCCCTGCCTCCACGACGGATAACGCAGCTCCCAGCCGAGCTCCCGCTTGGCCTTGATGTTGGAGAAGCCACGCCCTTCGGTCATCATGCCCACCGCCATCTCGCCGGCCAGCAGCCGGGCCAGCCACCTAGGGACCCGCCGCGGCGGTTTGGCCCCGGCGCACTCCGCGAGATAGGGCAGCCACTCGCTGACCGGGGCCGGTTCGTCGTCGACGATGTTGAACACGCCCCTCGCCTTCTGCTCCACCGCCAGGACGGTAGCGCTGGCCGCGTCGTCGACATGCACCCAGGAGACATAGCCCGTGCCACCACCGACGAGCGGGAACAGCCGCTTCGCTACGAGCTTGACCTGATCGTCGTTGGCGCCGGGTCCATAGAATCCGCCGTAGCGCAGGACCGCGCCACCAGCCCTGACCACCACGTCCTCGAGGTGGTTGATCGCCTTCGTCCCCTCCAGCACCTCCAGCGGGTCCTCCTCGGTCTTGACCCATCCGCCCTGGCGAACGCCGTTCATGCTGGCATGTCCCTGCGCGACGACATGGGAGACACCGCTCACCTCAGCTGCAGCAAGCAGATTGTCGATGCCCTCACTGCGGAGCCGGTTGGTGGTCGCGAAGAAGCGGTCGGCTCGCCTCAGGTTGGGCCTGCCGGCGTGCGTTTCAGAAAGGGCCGTCATCTGATGCACGATCGTGTCCGGCCGGGCCGCGGCCACCGCCTCGCCCACTGACGTCGCATCCAGGCCGTCCATCACAACGCCCTCGGCGCCCAACTGCTCCAACAAGCCCAGTTTGGCCGCGCTCGTCGTCGTGGCCGTGACCTGATGATCACGCGCCAGCAGCTGTGGCACCAGACGACGCCCGATGACCCCGGTCCCGCCTGCCACGAACACCCGCATAACGTCACGCTCCTCATCCGGCACCGGCTCTCACCACCAAGACGAGACAGCCCGGCAGCCTGTGACATGGGAGCGACCTGTGGCGGATCCAGGCGTTGACCGCCAGCATCCGGCGGAGGCTTATGGAGACGCTGGATCTACACGAAGGAAGGGTGTGAGGGCCTCGGCAAGCTCGATTGGTGCCAACTCGGCCATGTGGTGGCCTGAGTCGATGCCGTGTCCGTCGACCTTGGCGGCCCAGTTTCGCCAGATCACCAGCGGGTCACCGTAGAGGGCTTCGAGATCATCGCGTGTCGACCACAGCACCAGCAGCGGCGGCTGCACTCGACGTCCCAGGGCACGATCGGCTACTTCGTCTTGATAGTCCACGGTCAGCCCGGCGCGGTAGTCCTCCAACATGCCCCGGACTACGCCGGGGTCACGCAGCACCGCGCGCCATTCTCGATAGTTGGCTTCGCCCATCAGGTTCGGGTCGCCGCGGTACCAGCTGTCGGGGTCGGCGTTGATGACGCGTTCGGGTATCTCCGGCTGGGCGAAGAAGAACCAGTGCCACCAGGCTGTGGCGAAGCGAGCGTCGATTCGATCAAGGTGTTCGCTGACGGGCAGGCAGTCCAGCAGCGCAACTTTGGTGATGGTGGTCGGATGGTCCAGGGCCAGCCGAAAGGCGTAAAGGCTTCCTCGATCATGCCCGACAACCGAAAACTGCTCGTGTCCGAGGGAGGCCATTGCGGCGAGGAGGTGGCCAGCTCCGACTCGTTTCGAATGCGGGACATGATCCTCGGTCGGGATGGGTTTGTCCGATCGGCCGTAGCCGGGCAGGTCTAGGCACACCACGGTGAACCCGGACTTCACCAGTTGAGGGGCGACCCGGTGCCAGGTCGCCGAGGTGCGCGGGTGGCCATGGAGCAACAGCACCGCCGGCCCAGACCCGCCCCACCGCCCGAACAGTTGCAGAGCACCGCCGTGGACCATGCCCTCCGCGAATCCCTCGAACACGCTGACAGTCTCCCCGAACGATGGGTGGTGGCCTTACCGCGGCGCTGCGGATGCGTTCGGGCAGACTTCCGCCATGCGGACAGTGGGCGTGGAGGAGGAGCTGTTGCTCGTCGACGTGCACACCGGGAAGCCGCGCTCAGTCGCCAGCCAGGTCATCGCAGCCGCGGACGGAGACACTGAGCACCGAGCCGGCGAGGGCGGAGTCGAGGCCGAACTCCAGCGCTACATGGTCGAAACCCAATCCTCCGTGGCGAGCGAGCTTGCCGATGTTGAAGAAGAGCTGCGTAGGTGGCGACGTGTCGTTGCCCGTGCCGCCCGGGAAGCCGGCGCTGGCGTCGCAGCCATCGCCACCGCCCCGGTGGCGGGTACCGGCCTGATCTCGCCCGGCCCGCGCTACCAGCGGATGGCGGAGCGCTTCGGTCCGACCGCGCAGGAGGCGTTGACCTGCGGCTGTCATGTGCACGTCAGCGTCGAATCAGACGAGGAGGGCATCGCCGCCATCGACCGGATCCGGGTCTGGCTGCCGGTCATCCTCGCGATAAGTGCGAACTCGCCGTTTTCCGACGGTCGCGACACCGGATATGCCAGCTACCGGTCACAGCTGTGGATGCGCTGGCCGTCGGCGGGTCCAACCGACACGTTCGGGACTCCTGGCGCGTACCACGAAATGGTGCACTCGATGGTCGAGTCCGGCGTGCTCGTCGACGATGGAATGATCTACTTCGACGCACGTTTGTCGCGGCGCTATCCCACGGTCGAGATCCGGGTCGCCGACGTGTGCGTCGATCTCGAAGACACGCTCGTCGTTGCCGCGCTGTGCCGAGCGCTCGTCGAGACGGCTGCGGCCGAGGCGGCGCGCGGTGATCCGGTGCCGCAGATGCCGACGTCGCTGCTGCGTCTTGCGGTCTGGCGGGCGGCCCACGACGGCGTCGGCGGAGTGCTGGTCGACCCAGTGTCACGACGGCCTCGGCCCTGGATCGAGGTGATGCACGATCTGGTCATCCATGTGCACGACTCCCTTGAGGGGTTTGGCGATATCGAGCGCGTCGAGGCCGGGATCGACCGGCTGACGCGGGTTGGCACCGGTGCCACGGGCCAGCGCCGAACCTTTGCAAAAACCGGCCAGCTCGTCGACGTTGTCGTCGAGGCGGTGCGTCAGACGGCCGGACACTGAGTCGTGGCGTGCGTGGTGGAAGGCCGGCCTGCCGGGTAGACCTTGGGTATGGAATTCGGTCTTGGATACTTTCCCAGCTACGACGGCATGCGGCCCGGCGAGGTTGCGCGGATGGCCGAGGAGCGCGGCTACAGCGCCGTCTACTTCGCTGAGCACACCCATATTCCGGCCGCGGAGACCGACCGCGCGCCCGGGCGGCCGTTGCCGGCCAAGTACTGGCGCACGTACGACCTCTTCGTCGCGCTCACCGCCGCCGCGGAGGCGACCCGCAATATCCGCGTCGCTAGCGGTATCTGCCTGGTCGTCGAACGTGATCCGATCATCACCGCGAAAGAGGTCGCGAGCGTCGACCACCTCTCGGGCGGTCGCCTGGAGTTCGGTGTGGGTGCGGGCTGGAACCGGACTGAGATGCGCAATCATGGCACTGACCCGCGTGTCCGGATGGCTGTGATGCGGGAGCGGGTTGAGGCCATGAAGGAGATCTGGACCCATGACGAGGCCAGCTACCACGGCAAATACGTCAACTTCGACCGGATCTGGTCCTGGCCCAAGCCGGCGCAGTGGCCACACCCACCAGTCCTCGTTGGCGGCGCTGGCCCAACCGTCCTCGATCGAGTGCTTGGGTTCGGCGACGCGTGGTTTCCCAATTACCACCCCGAGGTTTACGACCGCATTGCCGAGCTGCGCGCCCGCGCCGACCGGCCCGTCCGGGTGCAGGTGATGAGCGTGCCAGCCGATCCGAAGGTGTTCGAGAAGCTTCGCGAGGTTGGCGTCATGCGGGTCGCGCGGTGGTTCCCGTCCGGGCCGCGCTGGCGCCTCGAACAGGCCCTGGAGGAGTGGGACAAGGCGATCGCGGAGTACAACCCCGAGTGACGCCGCATCAGGCACGGCGGCGGTTCG
>DATEWO010000191.1:0-5612 GCA_035257925.1 Propionibacteriaceae bacterium
GACGAGATGGGAGAGGTGAACGTGCACGTACGCGGCATGCTGCACGTCGTCGACCCACCGGACCGACCGACCGTCGTGAGCAACCTCAAGGCGATGCTGGGCGATCGCGGTACGGCGTACGTCTGCGAAACCAACCTGCCCGGCGATGCACTCGACTACTTGGTGTTCCAAGGGGCCACGCCGACCTCGATGCCAGTCCCATTGCATCGGCTAGTTGCTTCCGGACTCCGGCCGCCATCGCACTTCGGGCCTACCGAGCTAGCTCGGTACTTCCCCGCAGCTGACGGTTGGCGACTGCTCGTGCACGGACCGCTGACGCTGTACGGCATACCGCTGCGCCAAGGTGATGGAGCACAACACATCCCCGGCTACTTCGCTGTTCTGCAAGCCCCTCAGCTCGGGGCCAGTGAGGCGTAGATAGCGGCCTGAACATGGGCAGGGAAAGAGCCCTTGCAGCCTTCGAGGGCGGTGTTGGTCAGGCCAACGACGCTGAGCTCGGCCGCCGGATCGTGGAACCACGAATGCCCGTAAACCCCGCCCCACGACAGCGTTCCCACGTGGGCCGGTGACTCGGCCCGTTCGGCATCGATAAGGACCCCCGAGAGGAAGCCGAAGCCCCAGCCCGGCTCCTCCTGCTCGCGGAGGCTGCCGACCTGGTTACGCGAGGCCAGCTGGACCGTCTCGCGGGTCAGGATCGGGGCGCCGCCGGTCCGCAGCGTCTCGAGGAATGTCATGAAGTCACCGGCCGTGCCCACCATGCCGCCACCGCCAGACTGGAAGGAGCGCGGGTCAAAGGCGCGGGCCGGTGAGAAGACAAGTTCCTCAACGCGGTGTGGCTCTCCCATCCGTACCGCTCGAGGGTCGCCATCGGCGTAGGGCACAGCCAGCCGGGCCGCGTCCCGCACGACAAACCCGCTGTCGAGCATGCGCAGCGGGTCAGTGACATAGCTGGCGACCGCGTCGGCCAATGACGTACCGTGCACGACAGCGACAATCGCGCCCAGGACATCGATGGCCACCGAATAGCGCCACGCCGACCCCGGCCGGAAGTACAACGGCGCCGAAGCGATCCGGCGCAAGTTCTCCTGCATCGACATGCCCGGCTGGTCCAAGCCGCCCGACACACCCGCTGCCACGTAGGGATCGTCCGGGGCGAGCGAGGGATATCCGAAGCCAGCGGTATGGGTGAGGAGGTGCCGCACACTAATCCGCGGCACGCTGCCATCAGGCAGGCGGGGCTCGAAGTCGGGCAGAAACCGGGTGACCGGATCATCAAGATCGAGCCGGCCACGCTCCATCAGGGCCAGCGCAGTGGCCGCCACGACCGGCTTGGTGAGCGAGGCCCATCGGAACACGGTGTCGAGCGCCATAGGAATGCTGGCCTCGCGGTCTGCGTAGCCAGCCGCGCGCGCATAAACAGGCTGGCCGTGGTCTCGCACCAGCACAACAGCGCCGACCACCCGGCCCGCCGCCAGTGCCTCGTCAACGACCGCGTCAATCGCCTGCTGTACTAGCGCCACACCGGCCGGGGAGTACTCCACACCCTGAGCATGGCGGCTCGCTGTCCGCTTCCGCAACGCTTGGTTGTATGCGCCGTAGGCTCAGCCCCAAGCCAACAAGGCACCGCGTGCGTCATATCTGGCCCGTGGGGACCAGGTGATCTCCCAACGGTTGCCCTCGGGGTCGGCTATGAACGCGGAACGCCCGCCCCACGACCGGTCGGTCGCAGCGGCCACCGGTGTCGCACCGGCGGTCACGGCCGCCTCGAACGCGCTGTCGACGTCATCCCGGCTATCCATCGTGCAGGCCAGCGTGACGCCGGACCACCCCGTGGGGGCAGTGCTATCCGGCGCTGCCTCGTCGGTCAGGTCGCTCATGGGGAAGAGCGCCAAAAGGACACCGCCGAGGAGAAAGCCGGTCCAAGAGTCGTCACCGATAGGTAGCTCAGGCCAACCCAGCTTCCGGTAGAACGAGCGGAGGAGGCCCATGTCTCGTACGCCCAAGGTGACAATGGATAGCCGGGCGGGGATCTCGATCATGTTCAGATCCTGCCAGGACGGACGACGGCGCCGTTTGCAGCATCCTCAAGCCGCCACCCATGCTGTGAGAGCCGCTGCGCATGCCTCGGCATCGCGGGCGTCGAGCGATCAACGATGACACGACACCAGATGACGTCACGATGCGCGCGGGGACATCGAGTTCCAGGCCTGACTGCGAATCGACACATCCCGAAGCGGCGTACATCCGCAACGGCGTCCGGCAGTATGTCGTACAAAGCCTGCTCGACTGACTGTTCCCGCCGGGAGCAGGATGTCCCCCCTCAATGACTGTGGTGGATTCAACCTCGAGGAGCCCAAGTTGACGATCCAGACGCCTGAGGCGACAAGGAAGCGCTCCTTCCTGTTGACGGGGGGAGGCTGGCCGTATCTGCTGGTGCCGCTGATTCCGGTCGCGATTGTGCTAGAGCTCATCCATGCAGACTCCGTGCTGATCTTCGCAGCGTCCGCGCTTGGCGTCATCCCCACTGCCGCACTTATGGGCCGCGCGACCGAGGAGCTGGCGGCTCGCTCGGGTCCTGGCATCGGCGGATTCCTGAACGTCACCTTCGGGAACGCACCTGAGTTGATCATCGCGTTGTTCGCGCTCGGTGCCGGGTTGCACGAGGTCGTGAAGGCATCGGTTGCCGGGTCGATCTTGGGCAACATCTTGCTTGTCCTGGGCGTCTCGATGCTCGCCGGCGGGCTACGCCGCGACCGACAGTTCTTCGAAGCACGCGCCGCATCGGCGCAGTCGCTGATGCTTCTCCTGGCTACCGTCGCCTTGATCATGCCAGCCATCTTCCAGCTGATCTCAGGCGGCGGCTTGCCCGAACCCACCGCGCGTGCCATTGAGTTTTCTGCCGACCTGAAGACACTGTCGGTCGGCGTCGCAGTGATCTTGCTGATCTCCTACGCCGCCGCGCTGTGGTTCTCCCTCAAAACGCACAAGGACCTGTTCAATCCCAGCCACGACGAGGAAGATCACGGCGGGGAGCCATGGACGGTGCGTCGCAGCGTCATCATGCTGGCGGGCGCAGGCGTCGCAGTCGGCGTGATGTCGGAGATCCTGGTGAGCTCCATCACCGAAGCGTCGGAGAGCCTTGGGCTCTCACCGTTCTTCGTCGGCGTCATCGTCGTCGCCATCGTCGGCAACGCCGCCGAGCACTGGGTTGCGGTTTACTTCGCCACGAAAGACAAGGTTGGCCTGTCGGTGAACATCGCAGTCGGATCCGCAGCCCAGATCGCCCTGTTCGTGGCACCCGTCCTCGTGCTTGCTTCGTTCTTCATCGGTCCGTTCCCGATGGCGCTGGTCTTCAACGGGTTCGAGCTCGGCGCAATCGTCCTCGCGATCCTCATCGCAGACGAGATCACCCAACGCGGAGAGTCCACCTGGTACGAAGGTCTGCAACTGCTCGCCATCTATGCGGTGCTGGGGCTGACGTTCTTCTTCGTGTAATCGCCCGACCCTGCATCCATTGGAGGCCGGGCGAGTCAACTATCAACTACGCAATGAGTCGTACGGCCCATTCCTTGAGGGAGATCCTGACCATGAAAGCCGCCACGCGGTGGACAGGGCAAGCCCAGCGGGCGGATCAGCGGCGCTCATCTGACAGCCGGACTGGCTAGCCGGTCTGCAGCACGCGCCATATGGCCTTGTAGAACTTTGACCGCCTCAGCCGCGTCGCCCGCCTCGATCGCATCGACGATCGGGGCATGGTAGCTGCCCGACATGAGGTTTGAATGATGCTGATCGCCATCGCTGAGGATCGTGATGCGTACCCGACCCTCCAGGTATCGCCAGGAATCGACTAGCACCGAATTCTCGGACAACTGACAAAGCAACAGATGGAAGCCGAGATCGGCGTCCATATGGGCGCTGAGGTCGTGCTCCGGATCATCGAGAGTGGACAGCGCATCGCGCAACGTCGCCACCGCGGCATCACGTCCCGGCGACGCGATGATCAGCGTGACCGCCAGCCCTTCCAGCGCTCCGCGCACCTGAAAGAGATCCCTGATCTCAACCGGAGACAAACTGTGCACGCGTAGCATGCCGCGCGCTCCCGCGGTGACCAACCCTTCCTGCTGCAGATGCCGGAGCGCCTCGCGGACCGTGCCTCGGCTCACACCTAGACGCCCTGCCAGTTCCTCCTCACCGAGGTGATCCCCCGGCCGGTATTGACCGGTGATGATCGCGGTACGAAGTGCCTCGAGCGAGCGCTCTCGCAGTGTGCTGCGGTCCAGGCTGGCAAGTGGCTGCACTGTCATAGTCGCTCCTCCCCCGACTTTCTTTGTGAGAAACTCTATCGCTGTTTGTCAACAGCCGACAGATAACTGCTTCCTGTTGACAAGTACGAACTATTGATTCTAAGCTTACCAACAGATAACTGTTAACAGTTGACGACCGGTAGTTGACGGAGGTTCCCTTGGCAAATTCACTGGGCTGGCCCAAGCCAACGCACAGTCCGATCCGTCATGCCGACTATGCAGCACCGGCTAACCGTCCCGAGGCGCTGTCGACTCAGGTGCCCGGCGGGGCGCCGACACCGCAAGGCAACTGTGGCGGGCAGCTACCGGCAGAGCTCATCGCCCACCTGGTCATCGCGTTGTCCAGATATCTACGCCACCTGCGTGCGGAAAACGCACGAGTACCGCCCCAGATAGAGGACCTCACAACTTTCCTGGCCGATCGCGTCAGGGCCCGGCGCGACGTGCTATTGCTCGACCCTTGGCGGGCCGGGTCCGATCCTTCGGCCACCCCTAGACGATTGCTCATAACCAAGAGCGAGGCTGCCGAGCAGCTCGGTATTTCCTTGCGCACGATCGAGCGCCTGATCTCCAGCGGCCGGCTGCCACTTGTTCACGTGGAGGGTGCTGCCCGAGTACGCGTCAGCGACCTGGAGGCATATGTGCAGGGCCTTGTGGCCGGCAGTGATCATGTGCCCTGAGCTTGTCGAAGGGCACGCACTTCGACAAGCGCCGTCCTGAGCTTGTCGAAGGGCTCAGCGCGCATAAAACCGACCGCCAGCCGCGAACCTGACCACCGGTCAATGGATGTGCGCACCGCCGTTGACGTCGTAGGTGACGCCGGTGATGTAGCCCGACTCCTCGCGGCACAGGAACGTGATGAGGTCAGCGACGTCGTAAACGTTGCCGCCGCGACCGACCGGGATCTGCGCGACGAGCTGCTCCTTACGTTCGCCCGTAAGCGCTCCACCGCTGATGTCGGTCTCGATGAAGCCGGGAGCGACGGAGTTGACCGTCACACCCTTCGGCCCCAGCTCTCGCGCCAGCGCACGAGCGAACCCCAGCTCCGCGGCCTTTGCTGCCGAGTACGCCACGGCACCGAATACACCGCCGCCGCGCTCAGCTGACACTGAGGACAGGAAGACGATACGACCGAAACCACGCTCGACCATGCCCGGAGCGACCCGGCGGGTGATGTTGTAGGAGCCGCGGACGTTCACGGCGAAGATCCGGTCCCACTCTTCACTCGTGACATCAAGGAAGCGGGTTGGGGAGGTGATGCCGGCGTTGTTGACTAGTGCACCGACTTGAGGCATCGACCCGTCGAGG
>DATEWO010000192.1:0-4730 GCA_035257925.1 Propionibacteriaceae bacterium
ACCGCTGGCCGAATCGGCCGCCGAGCGGGTCGGCCCAATGACTCACGGGGCTGCGGATCGACTCGCTCCGCTGGCGCATTCTGCCGCGGACCGCGTCGCTCCGTTCGCCACCGGGGCCGTGGGCCGAGTTTCGCCGTATGCCCAGCAGGCTGCGGAGCGGATTGCACCGATTGCCGCCTCGGCCAAGCAACGCGGCGCCTGGGTAGCTCAGGGCGCGGTTGAGAAGATTGGACCGGCTCTCGACGATGCACTCGAGCGCCTGAGTCCAGCCGTCGAGGCGGCGCGCGGCAAGATGTCGAGTGAGGTACTGCCCAAGCTCAACGAGAAATTGATCGCCGCGGCCGGTGCCCCACTTGTGGTAGAAGCAAAGAAGCGTGGCAAGGCCGCAGTTGCCGCGGCAAAGGGGGAGTTGCAATTGCCGGAAGAGAAGAAGAAGAGTCGCTGGTACTTGTGGCTCCTCCTTGCGGCAGGCGTCGCGGGAGTCGCGGTGATCCTGATCCGCAAGTTCCTGGGTTCGAAGGACGCCGACTGGCAGGCTGCTCGTCCGACCACGCCGTATGGGTCGACGAAGCCAACTGAGACTACCGACGCAGCCGGCACGGCTGGCACCGCAGCGGCGGCTCCTGTAGTCGATGAGATGGATGACTCCGGTGAAGATCCGCAGAGTGGGCAGTCGGCGCATCTGCTCAATCTCGAGGCGGACGGAGCGTCGGTGCCAGATCAGCCAGCTGAGGGCGGGGCGTACGACGCTCCGGCCGATACGAGCACTCTTGTTGACGAAGCTCCGGCCGATACGAGCACTCTTGCTGACGAAGCTCCGTCTGATATGAGCACTGTCGTTGACGAAGCTTTTGCCGATGCGGAGGCAAGAATTATCGGCGAAGCTCCCGCCGAGGCAACCAGCGTCGGCGAGGAGTTCCCGACCGAAACCACCCCCGTCGAGACTGCGATGACGCCAGAAGCGGGAACGTTGAGGTATGAGGGCGAGGGCGTCTACGTCGGGAGCGAGCCGCCGGAGGGCTTCACCATCAAGGGCAACCAGCGATCGATGAAGTACCACGTGCCAGAGTCAGCGGGCTATGGCCGTACCGTCGCCGAGGTCTGGTTCAACAGTGAGGAGGCTGCCCAGCAAGCCGGCTTTGTCCGCGCCCAGCGCTGAAAACTCATCAGCGGCCACCGACCGCGGCACATCGTCCGCGCGATTCTTACGGTCGGTGGTCGCTCTTTCGACAAAATCGCGCAACTTTCCGCCGAGCATTAACATCCGGCCCTCTCGTGAGGCCTTCTCCAGGTAGAAGGCTTCGCGAAAGGACGTTGGTATGGCGACGCTTGCCAAAAGGGATGAGGTTGGCGATCACTGGGTTGATGCGAGGCCATTCCGTGCCCAGCTGCGCTACCTGATGGCAACCGGCTCGCTCAGCGTCGAGGACGTGGCTGCCGTTGCTGGGATCTCTGCCCGACTGGCCAGGCGTCTGCTCCATGGACGAGACGGTCGCCAGTTGCGCCGGATCAGCCCTGATACGGCCCGCCGGCTGATCCAGATTTCCGACCAGCATGTGCAGGCGCTACGGCGGATCATGGTGCCCGCGGCGCCCGCGAGGCTACAGCTGCGTCGCCTCTACCGTGCAGGTTGGGACGATCTCGCAATCGCGGAGCGAGTCCGCGTCGCGGTTCCTGAGTTAGTCGAACTCGCTTCCGGCGCCAATGCCTGTTCACTGCTGCTCACGGTTCGGCTGACGGCTGCCGCCCGCGCCGAGGACAACTTGCGCTTCTGGAGCCGGCTCGGCTGGCGATCCGATGAGGACGCAGCATGAGGCGCAACCTGCGCCGGAATCAACATTAGGATCGCCCGCGTGATCAGGGACGGCCTGGTGGCAGCTGCCATCGCGATGGTGATCGCAACAACCACCGGCTTGCTGGTACGACCGCTGCTGCGGCTACTTCCAGGGCCGGTTCCCGGTGACGGCAGGCCGATCTACCGAGATCTCGGCAGCACCCGTTTCTTGCTCGTCTGCGGTGGGCTTGCTGGGATCGCCGCAGCGGTCAGTTGGCTGAGCCTGCCCCGCTACGCACAGCCGATGTGGTCAGTGCTCGCCATCCTGGGTGTACTACTGGCTGCGATCGATGCACGCACAAGCTGGTTGCCGCTGCAGCTGACCCGCATTGCGTGGCTGGCGATGGCATTGGCCGCACTGCTGGCAGCGCCGTTGGGCGGAGGTGTCTGGGTCTCGGTTCGAAGCGCAGCTGGGGCAGCGATCGCCGGCGGGCTCTATCTGCTTGTCTGGCTGATCTCTCGCGGTGGCTTTGGCTTCGGTGACGTGCGATTCGCGCCTTTACTTGGCGCAGCCGCAGCGGCCGACTCGTGGACATTGCTGTGGTGGGCCCTGCTGCTCGGCACCCTAGTTGGGGGGCTAGTAGGTGTGGCACGCCTGGCACTGGGTCAGCGCGAGGCATTCCCATACGCCCCATCGATGCTGGCCGGTGCCTACGCCGCCTGCGTGATCTCTTTGATCAGCTGACGATGCTCGGTTGCCCTACGCCGAGGACGTAGAGCGCGGCGCGTGCATACGCATCGGCGGCGTCAGGCTCTGCTTCGGTGTGGTAAGCCTTGCTGGGGCCGCTGACGGTAACCACAAAACCACCGGCCGAGGCATCCAAAGACAAGAAGTACTCGCCGAGCATCTCGCGCAGTTGATCTTCCCGAGGCAGCCACACCACACCAGCGGACTCCACGGAGTCGAGCGCCCATTCCACCGTCCCATTGAAATGGAAGCGCGATTCGCCACCCGACACGACGAGTTCAACGACCATGTCGCTGACGATGAAGACGGATTCAGCAATCTCGGGCCGGGGGATGAAGAACATGTCGCCGTTCGCCGGTGTCCAGGACAGGTACGGAGAGAGCCGGGTCGCAAGTTCGCGGGAGATCACGGGTGCAGTATGTCGCGCGAAACAACCGCACCGGTAATGCGTTGTGCGCCATCCAGCAACCCTCGAGGTAATCCAAACTGGGCTTTCCAGTGCCGCATAGGCTCGAGGGCGTGACCGGCGCGGCGAGACCTGGATGGTACCCGGATCCAGCCGGTGCACCTGGGCTTTACCGTTGGTGGGACGGCAGCAGCTGGGCAGAGGTGACCAGTGACTCGGCCCAAGCGCCGCCGCCAATGCCGGTCCTGGCCGAAGCGGGCCTTGGGGGCGGCGCACCTCATCACCCCGCCTCACCACTACGGGTCGCCGCTGTTCTCTCTCTCGGCTTTGCCCTGTTCGTCAGCGCGTCGATCGGCCTCGGTCTGGTGATCTGGCGTGACCCCTCGAGTACCTCGGCGCAGCGAGTAATGGGCGGCTCAGCTGGTCTGCCGAGCGCCAGTGGGGCCGGCACCGCTCCGATTGGCCACCTTGACGAGCGCACCAGGACGGCAACGATAGGACCGGCCTCGCTGACGATGCCCGGCGATCCCTACGTGCTCTCCCCCGACCCGATGGAAATTCGCGGTGTGCTCGATCTACTTTTCTGGGCCAGCGCCCCGGTTCACATGCGCTATGACGGCAAACAGGACTGGTCGTCCGGCGTGCTGCTCGGTCGGGTCGCCGAATCGAGCCACGCGGGCGATCTGAAGAGCGAGGGCAGGCTCACCCTGCACCGCCTGAGCCAGACCATCTTCGACCAGCACCCCACCAAGCTGAAGAAAGTGACCTGGCAGCAACGCTCCGTCGATGGGCAGCCAGGGATGTTGTTCTCCGCTCAGGTGCACTACAAGGTGCCCCGCCTGCCCAGCCGCTACGACACCGTCACGGCACTCCTGGTCAGGCTTGATGACGGGTCGTTGATCATGGCAGCTAGCGCGGTGCCGAATGATGCCGAATCCGACATCGCGCGGCAGGCCCGCGACGCGCTCGGCACACTCACGATCCGTTAGTGAACGGCGTGAGTAGCTTCGATCCACTCCCCCAGCTTGATCTGCGCCGCACCTGAGTCGATTGCCTGCTGGGCCCGCTCCAGTTCGGTGACGAAGTCTGCCCCAAGCCGGCTGGCCGTGGGCTTGCCGTACGCGACCAGCGCCGCAGCAGCGTTGAGCACGACAACATCGCGGATCGGGCCTGGGCGACCGGCGACAACTTCGCGTACCACCGCGGCGTTGACCGCTGGATCGCCGCCGCGCAAGTCCGCGAGGCTCGACCTCGGTACGCCCAGCTCAAGGGGATCCAGCTCCATCCGCTCGACCTCCCCGTCGGCATACACCCATACCGTTGACGACGTCGTGGTGGTCAGCTCGTCGAGTCCGTCATCGCCATGTACCACCAGACCGTAGTTACCGCGGGAGGCAAAAACGCCCGCGATCAGCTCAGCCATCCGCGGATCAGCCACCCCAACGGCTTGTGAGATGGGCTGCGCAGGATTGGCCAAGGGTCCCAGGAAGTTGAACGTGGTCGGGATGCCGAGCTCGCGTCGGGTCGCCGCCGCGTGTCGCAACGCCGGGTGGTAATGCGCGGCGAAGAGAAACCCGATGCCGACCTGGTCCACAACCTGCTGCTGAGCCTCGGGCGCAAGATCGAGGACCAGTCCGAGCGCCTCGAGGACATCGGCAGCACCACAGGCCGACGAAGCCGCTCGATTGCCGTGCTTGACGACCCTGGCCCCGGCGGCCGCTGCCACAATCGCAGCCATGGTGGAGATGTTGACGGTGTTTGACCGGTCGCCACCGCTGCCGACGACATCGACCGCCGGCCCG